>DVME01000078.1 GCA_018715175.1 Candidatus Limiplasma stercoravium | reverse complement strand
AGGTTGGTAGGATTGTCAATCACCAGCTCCGAACCGTCGGTTTTGAACACGTGGTAGATGACGCTGGGCGCGGTGGTGACCAAATCCAGGTCAAACTCGCGCTCCAGGCGCTGTTGGATGATCTCCATGTGCAAAAGGCCCAGGAATCCGCAACGGAAGCCATAGCCCAGCGCCACGGAGGTTTCCGGCTCAAAGGAGAGAGAGGCGTCGTTCATGCGCAGCTTTTCCAGGGCGTCGCGCAGGTTGTCATAGTCGGCGCCGTCGGCGGGATAAATGCCGCAAAACACCATGGGCGTCACCTTGCGGTAGCCGGGCAAGGGCTGATCGGCCGGGCGCAGCGCGTCGGTGATGGTATCGCCCACGCGCGTATCGCCCACGTCCTTGATGGAAGCGGATATATAGCCCACGTCGCCCGGGCGCAACGTCTCGCAGGGGGCGTATCCGGGGCGGAAGGTGCCCACCTCCACGATGTCAAACTCGCTGCCGGTTTGCATCATGCGCATGCGCATGCCGGCCTTCACCGTTCCCTGCATGATGCGCACAAAGCAGATGGCGCCGCGGTAGTTGTCGTAGAAGGCGTCAAAAATCAGCGCCTGCAAGGGGGCGTTTTCGTCGCCCTGGGGTGGGGGAATGTGCTTGACGATGGCCTCGAGCACCTCGGCGCAGTTTTCCCCGGTCTTGGCGGAAATCATCGGCGCGTCCGAAGCGTCCAGGCCGATGACATCCTCGATTTCCCGCTGAACCTCCTGGGGCCTGGCGGAAACCAGGTCGATCTTGTTGATGACGGGCACGGTTTCCAGCCCGTGATCCAGGGCCATGTAGACGTTGGCGAGGGTTTGCGCCTCGATGCCCTGGGTGGCGTCCACCACCAACAGCGCGCCTTCGCAGGCGGCCAGCGCGCGGCTGACCTCGTAGCTAAAGTCCACGTGGCCCGGCGTGTCGATGAGGTTAAGGGTATAGGTTTGGCCGTCGCGCGCCTGGTAGGTCATGCGCACGGCCTTGGACTTGATGGTGATGCCGCGCTCGCGCTCCAGTTCCATGGAGTCCAGAATCTGTTCCACCATCTGCCGCTGCTCAAAGACGCCCGTCATCTCCAAAAGGCGGTCGGCCAGCGTGCTTTTGCCGTGGTCGATGTGGGCGATAATGCAAAAATTGCGGATGTGGGCAAGCCGGTCGTCTTGCAAGGGAACCCCTCCCAATCTGCGGAAATCCAGCATGCCTATCATATCGGATTTTTCCGCAAATTGCAACCGTCAGGGCGCGGGAAGGCGCAGCCAGGAAAGGCTAGCGTCGTAAAGCGACGGCGCGCGGGAACGCCAGTCGCGCAGCGCTGTGTCCAGGGCCTCTTGCCGCAGGGCGCCGTCGGCGATGTCCTCCAGCGCGGGCAGAACGTCCGGCGACTGCGCGCTGAGGTAGGAAAGATCCAATTCGGCCAAGGCGCCGCGGTTGAACATCGACACGTTGTAACGCGCCACAAGGAGCGCGGGATTGAGCGCGTTGAGCGCCACCCAGCCCGCGAGCGCCAGCAAGAGCAGCGTGGGCGCCGCGCGCAAGGCCGGGCGCGCGCATTTGATCAGGGCCAGCGCGATGCCCGCCGCAATCAGGCCCATGCCCCAAAGCGTGAGCAGCCTTAGCAGGCTCAGGCCGTATACCTCCACATACAACCGCATGCGCATCAAGGAGGAATAGGTCATGACGGCCGTGAACGCCGCCAGCAGCGCGCTCAGCCAGCGGATGGCCGTGCTGCGCCCGCATTGGCACAGCGCGGCAAAGACCATTCCCAGCGACAGAAACGCCGCCGCCACAAGCTCAAAAAAGCCGCTGCGCGCATATTGCGCATAGCCGCCGCGCATGAGCGCGGTTTCGGCGCCGCCAAAGAGATAGCGGATTTGAATGTACACAAACAAGCCATAGAGCACAACCAGCGCGGCCAGCGGGACGCCCAGGGTGGCCGGCGGCAGGTCGGGACGCCGGGCGGCGCGCGCCTGGGACGCGGGCTGCGTGAGCCCGTACAGAAAGGAAAACAGCGCCAGCCCGCATGCCAGCGTCAGCGCGGCGCGCAAAACCCAGGTTACGCTCACCGCCCCCAGGCCCTGCTCGACCAGGCCGCCAAACACGCTGTCAGCGCCGCAAAGCAACACGAGCGCGACGCCGGTCACCGGCACGCAGAGCGCCAGCCCCCAAACCAGGCCCCGGCGCGCGGCGGCTTCGCCTTCCTCGCGCATCCCGCGCAGGGGTACGCCAACGTATCGCACCAGTGCGCCGGGCGTCTGCCTCAGTCCGTCGCGCAGGCCCGCAACGCTGAGCGATCCGTCCTCCAAGCGTCCTCCCAGCGCAAGCGCCGCCTGAACGCTGGCCGCTGCCAGCACCGGCAGGTTCATCAGCCGCATCAGCGCGTTGGCGTACAGCGCATAGCATCCGGCCAGTAGCGCCGACAGCACGGCCAGCGCCACGCCCGTTGCGTCCGCCTTGCAGCGTCCCGCGCTGCGCGCGCATCCTATCGCCGCCGCTAAAAAGCTCCATTGGCTGACCGCGAGCCCCGCCCCGGGCAACCCCTGCGAGCCCCACCAATACGCGCCGCAGGCAATCAGCGCGCAAACCAACAGCGTCCATACCGCCCGCCGGCTCATGGCTCTTCCTCCTCGTACGCCAGCAAGTCCCCCGGCTGGCAGTCCAGCGCCTTGCAGATTTCATTGAGCGTGCTCAGGCGCACGGCCCGCGCTTTGCCGTTTTTGAGAATGGATAGGTTCGCCAGGGTGATGCCCACCCGGGCCGATAACTCCGTCATGCTCATTTTTCGCCGCGCCAGCATGACGTCCAAATCCACGCGGATGGCCATGCGTTTCCCTCCTAAACCGTCAGATCGTTTTCTTCCTGGAGCCGGACGGCCCGGCGTACCAGCTTGCCCAGGGCCCACGCCAGCGTTGCGATGGCGCCGCTGGCCAAAGCCATGAGCAGCGCGCCGATCCATATCCCGCCCGGGCCGATGTTGACCCAAAGAACCCCCAGGCATCCCGCCCCCCAAAGCCCCGCCGCCCCCAGCATGAGCTGCGCAATGCGCGCCAGGTCCCGGGCATTGTCCGGCACAAAGGATTGATCCCGGCCGATGCGCGCGCAGATTCTCAAGTAAAAAACCACCGACGCAAGGTACAGCAGTCCCACCGCCCATAGTCCCGCCAGCGCCGGCCAACGCAACCACGCCAGCTGCTCAAAGCGCGCGGCGCATAAGGCCGCAAACCGCGGCGCAAATACAAAGAACACAAACACCAGGCCCGCCATGGCCACCAAGCCCACCGCTTTGAGCCACATCGAGATTCTCTTTTGCTCCATCAATGCATCCCTCCCAGGCATAGGATACCGCCATTCCATCTGAATGTCAATATAAAATTATCGAAAAACGATAAATTTTAATCGAATATCATAATTTACGATCTGACGGTTGCCTTATCTTTTTGACTTGACAGGCCGGGCGTGGTTTGCTATGGTTAGAAAAACACAGGAAAGGCCAGGGGTCGAGTATGCTTGTCATCGGGATTTGCGGGGCCAGCGGAAGCGGCAAAAGCACGCTGGCAGAGGAGCTCAGCCGCGCCATCGGCGAGGGGTGCACCATTCTCAACCACGACTGCTACTACCGCGACCATCCCAGCCTGACGCTGGAGGAGCGCTCGCTGCTGAACTACGACGAGCCGGAAATCTTCGATCACGACTTGTTCCTGGAGGACATCAAACGCCTGCTGGACGGCAAGCCCATCACGCGCAAGCGCTACGATTACGCCCATCACCGCCGCGACGACACCGACGACCTGATTGAGCCGCCTGAGGTGCTCATCATCGAGGGCATCCACGTCTTTTACGACGAGCGCCTGTGCGAATTGATGTTTCTGAAGCTGTACATGAGCGTGGACGCGGACATTTGCCTGCTTCGGCGCATCGCTCGTGACATCAACGAGCGCGGCCGCACCATCGACAACATTTCCGTGCAGTACCTCAGCACCGTCAAGCCCATGTATGACAAGCACATCCGCAACTACATCGAATTTGCGGACGTCATTGTGGCGCACGGCGGCCGCAACGCCCGCATCGTGCAGATTTTGGCGGGGTATGTGCGCGACGAGCTTCGCCTGCGAAGCCGCGCCTGAACCGCTTTTCCGCCCTGGCCTCTGAGCCGGGGCGGATTGTGTTTCCCCGGGCGGCATGGTATAATGCCCTTGGATTCTATTTCAAAGGCTGAGGTGAAAGCATGGCTGGCGTCACCTACAAATGCCCCCATTGCGGCGCATACCTGGAGTTTGACCCTGAAAGCGGCGCCTGGCGTTGCCCGTTTTGCCAATCCGGTTTTACACAGGCCGACCTTCAACCCCCCGAGGCTTCCGCCGCCGCGCAGGTGGCCTACCATTGCCCCAACTGCGGCAGCGAAATCCTCACCGACGAAACCACCGCCGCGACCCGCTGCTATTATTGCCACAGCCCCGTGGTGCTCCTGGGCCGCGTTGCGGACGAACTCAAACCCGACAGCGTGCTTCCCTTTTCCATCGGCAGGGAAAAGGCGGAGCAGACCTTTCTGTCCTGGGTCAAGACCAAGCGCTTTGTGCCCAAGGGCTTCTTTCAGGAAGCCAAGCTGGATAATGTAAGCGGCGTGTACTATCCGCACTTTATCAGCTCCTGCGACCTGCAGGGGACGGTGGATGGCGAGGGCCGCCAAATCAGCGTGGTCAGCACCGCCCGCTACGTGGTGACCACCACGCGGCATTATCACGTGCGGCGCGAGGGAAGCATGCATTTTGAGGGCATCATCCGCCCGGCGCTCAAAAGCGCGGATCGCAAGCTGTCCGACGGCATCCATCCCTTTCCCCTGGAGAAGCTGGAGCCGTTTTCGGGCGCTTATCTCGCGGGCTTCCTGGCGGAGCGGCGCGACATGGAGGCCCAGGACATCCAGGAGGACGTGCGCAACGAGGTTGCGGGCTATGTGGAGCCGCTTCTCGCCGACGACCTCCATTACGACAGCTACAACGTGACCTCCAGCGCCGACGTGACCAGCCTGGACAGCCGCTATGCCCTTCTGCCCGCATGGGTGATTACCTATCCAAACGCCAAGGATCCCGCGCATCCCTATTACTACGCCATGAACGGCTGCACCGGCGCGGTGTGCGGCAAGCTGCCCATCAACCGCAAAAAGCTGTGGGCCGCCGGGGTGGGCGTGGCGGCGGCGGTGTTTGCCGTGGGCCTGGCGCTGAGCTATTTTCTGTTCTGAGGGGAGGAAAGCCCGTATGAATCGTGCGGCATGGCGCGTTTTGGCCCTTGCGCTGCTTTTGGGCCTGGCGCTAGGTAGCGCGTTGGCGGAGAACGCGCGCGTGTTTGACCGTGCGGGGCTGCTCACTTCTGCGCAGCAAGACCAGGTGCAGCAATCGGCGGAAGCGTTTGAAGCCGCTTACGGCATGAGCTTCGTGTTGCTGACCTCTGACGAGGCGCATGAAGGCTCCACGCAGGCCGTCGCCGACGAGTTTTACACCGCCGGCGGCTTTGGCCCGGACGAGGAGCACAGCGGCGCGCTGTACTATATCGACCTGGCGCAGCGTACCCATTGGCTGAGCACCACCGGCGCGATGATTGACTACATGACCCAAGAGCGCATCGAAAACGCCATCGACCGTTGCGCGCCGCTGCTGACCAACGGCGATTATGCCGCCGCCGCGCTGCGCATGATCGACCTGTTGTCCCAGGCCGTGGAAAGCGGCATCCCCCAAGACCCATACCGCTACGACGTCGTGACCGGCCAGCGTCTGACCGCGCGGCACAAAGTGATTACCACGGGCGAGCTGGCGGTGTGCCTGGGTGTGGCGGCGATGGCGGGGCTGGCGTTCGTTCGCGCGGTCACGCGCCGCTACCGGCTCAAGGGCAGCACGTACGTATACGACTTCCGCGGCCAAAGCCGCGTGGAGATCACCGGTCGGCAGGACGATTACCTGCGCACCACCACCGTGCGCACCCGCAAGCCGGATCCGCCCTCCGGCGGAGGCGGCGGCCGAGGCAGCGCCGTTCACACCGGGTCGCGCGGCGTAAGCCACGGCGGAGGCGGGGGACGTTTCTGAGGGAGGGAAGAACGATGGCGGAAAACGGCGCAGTACGTTACGCGTTGGAACGCATGCTCTGGCGGGCGGCGCTGATCGTCCTGGCCGCGGTGTTCGTCACCGTGATCCTGCCCGTTGCCTGGAACCTGTTTTCGCCCTTTATCATCGGCCTGTGCGCCGCGGCTATGCTTGAACCGCTGGTTCGGGCCACGCAACGGCGCATGCACGCGCGGCGCGGCGTGGCGGTGGCGCTTTGGGTCATGCTGGCTACGCTGGGCGCGCTGGCGCTTCTGTACTGGTTTTGCTCGTTTGCGGTGGTACAGCTGGTGGGCGCGGCCGAAAACGCGCCGGGTATCGTGACCAGCGTGGTCGGCATTCTGCGCGTCGCCGTGGATCGGCTTTTGGGCCTGGCGCAGGATGTGCCGCCCAGCCTGAGCGAAACCATCCAAACTTCTCTCAACAGCGCCTATCAGCGCATCACCAGCGCCGGCCTTGGGCTGGCGGGCTCGCTGCTCAACGGAGCGCTGGATGTGGCGGCGTCCCTGCCGTATGCCTTCATCTACGCCAACTTTCTGCTCCTGGCGGTATGGTTCAGCGCCAATCGCTACGAGGGCTGGCAAAGCCGCGTGGCCGGGCTTTTGGGACGGGAGCGCAGCATTGGCCTGCTGCGCCGTTCGGCTGGGCGCGGGCTGGTGGGCTATGTGCGGGTGCAGTTTCTCTTTTCGTTGCTGCATTGCCTGCTGTCGTGGGTTTTCTTTCAGTCCGCCGGGTTTTCCTATGCATTCCTCATCGGCTTTGCGGCCGGGCTTTTGGAATTGATCCCGCAATTTGGCTGCGGAATTCTGTATTTGCCTTGGAGCCTCATATGCTTTCTCGTAGGCAACGGGCGCAACGGCTGGCTGGTGCTGGGCCTGTACCTGGGCTATACGCTCGTGCGCCGCATCACGGAGCCCGCGCTTTTGGGCAACAACCTGGGCATTTCGCCCTTGGCGTCGCTGGCGGGCATGTTTGTGGGCATGCGCATCGGCGGCGTGGTAGGGCTGATTTTGGGGCCCATCGTCATGGTTGTGCTGGTCAGCGCGGTACGTTCGCACCTGTTTGACGGCATGTTCAAGGACGCGCGAACCATCGCCGCCTGCGTGCGGAAACGCTGGAAACGGGGGTTGGAAGAATGACCGCGCCGCGCCGCTGCCGCTGGGCCAAGGGAGAAAGCCTGGCGCGCTATCACGACGAGGAATGGGGCCGTCCCACGCGCGAAGAGGGGCGGCTTTTTGAAATGCTGTTGCTGGAAGGGTTTCAGGCGGGGCTTTCCTGGCGGGTCGTCCTGGACAAGCGCGAAGGGTTTCGCCGCGCCATGGACGGCTTTGACCCGCATAAGATCGCCCAATACGGCGAGACTAAGATCGCCGAGCTGATGGCGGATCCGGGCATCGTGCGCAACCGTCGAAAGCTGGAGGCGGCGGCGCAAAACGCGCGCTGCTTTTTGGAAATCCAGCGAACATGCGGCAGCTTCGCGGCCTACCTGGACGCTTTTGCGAGCCGCTACCAAGCCAAGGGCGGGACGACTTCGCCGCTGAGCGACGCCCTGGCGCGCGATCTCAAACGGCGGGGCATGCGCTTTATGGGCTCGGTGACGGTGTACAGCTTTTTGCAGGCGGTGGGCGTGGTGAACGATCACGAGCCCGGTTGCTTTTTGCATGACACCGGCTCGAAAACCGGCGCAGGGGAGGAAAAAGCATGCACGATTCCCTCGCCGCGCGGCTGCGCGACCTGAACGCGCGATGGAACGGACTGCCGCGCAAGGCGCTGTGGGTGGCGGTTGCGCTTGGAACCGCGGCCGCCGCGCTCTTTGCGCTGCCTTACGGCTGGCCGTTTGTTTTGGCGTTTTTGTTTTCGCGCCTGCTGGAAAAGCCGGTGCGCTGGATGACGCGCAGGCTGGGCCTGAGCCGGCGGGCGGCGTCGGCGCTGGGCCTGGCGTTGCTGTTTGGGCTGACGGGCGCGGCGGCGTCGGCGCTGGCCACGCGGCTGTTTCAGGAGCTGGCGGGGCTTTTGCGGGCGCTGCCCCAGGTGGTGAACTGGCTGGCGGACGAGGCGGCGCCGCGCGTGCGGGAAGCCTATGAACATTACCGGGCGCTCCTGCCCGCCTGGGTTGCGGAGTCGCTCGGCGGCGGGCTGACGCTGCTGGGCCAGGACTTGGTCAAGTGGGCGGGCACGCTGTCCGCGGCGCTGACTTCAGGGGCGTGGAGCACGGCGGCTTCCATTCCTTATGCCCTTTTCAGCGTGGTGCTGACCGTGATGGGCACGTATTATATGACCGCCGACCGCGAACGCATCGCGGCGTTTTTTCGACGGCAGCTTCCGCGGGGCGCGGTGCGGCGCGGCAGCCTCATCCGCCTTAGGCTGTGGCGCGCGCTGATGGGCCAGGTGCGTAGCCAGCTGCTGGTATCCTTGGCGATCACGGGCTACCTGATGGCGGCTTTGGCCGCGTTTCGCATTCCCTATGGATTGTTGCTGGGGCTTTTGATCGGTTTGCTGGACGCCCTGCCCGTGCTGGGCGCGGGGCTGTTTTTGCTGCCGTGGAGCCTGATCTCCTTTTTGGGCGGCAACGCCGGCCGGGGCATCCTGCTGGCGGCGCTTTACGTGGGCGCCGTGGTCATCCGCCAGGTGCTGGAGCCGCGCATTGTGGGGCGGCACCTGGGCCTGTATCCGCTGGCGACCATGGCCAGCATGTTTGCGGCCTACCGGCTGATGGGGTTTGTAGGGCTGTTGGCCGGGCCGGTTTTTCTCAACATGGTCAAAGTGATTTTGGAGGCGGACGCCGCAAACCTCACGGAACCAAGCTAAGCCCGGACGTTATGCGGTCGATGGTCTCTGCGTGTACATAGTGAAAGCATTGCCCGTCTACCCACAACGCATCGGCAAAGGCGTTCAGGCGGACGCCTTCCAGCGTGCGGGTAACATCGCCCTGGGTTAGAACGATGCGCCAGCGCGCCGGGCCTGGCGCGGCTTGGTCTGCCGTCACGGAGCCGCTGACGCTCAGCGTGTCCAAGCGCTCCAACAGGGCGTCCAAGGCCTCCTGGTTCATGGTTTCCCCGTTGCAAAGCGCGTCCACCGTGTAAAGAACATTGCCGTATTCGTCGGTGGCCAATTCGTTGTTGGGCAGCACCTGCTCCGACTGCGTCACGGTGATGGCCGCCTCGCCCTGTTCGGTGGAGATGACGATGGCGTCAGGGTAGCCGTCGCCCAGGTCGGCGGGGTTGCGGCTTAAAAGGCTGTCGCTTGTGGCGTTGACCAGCGACTGAATCAAAAACCGGCTCACCAGATAGCCGCGATCTTCGTAGAGACAAGTGTAATAAAAGTCGCCCTGCGCGCGGCCGATGACAAAGCGCAGCGTTTGCGCCTCGACCTCCTGGGCGGAAAAGCCGCCGTCCGCGTTTACAACGCTCACGCTGCCCGAACGCTGCGACACGGTCACGACGGCCAGCGGCTCGTCAAAGCCGTAGTCCTCCTGCGGATCATCCAGGACGGTGCCCAGGCGAAAATTGGCCAGGGCCGTAAGCAGGGCGTTGGCGGTTTCAACGTCGGCCGGATAGGAAACGGGCGATGTCAAGCGCGCCGGCGCGTTTTCGGGGTAGGAAACCGTCACCGTTTCCTGTGGCTTTTCCAGGGTCAGCGTTTCCACGAGGGTGGATTGAAGCGACGGTTGAACCACGGGGAGAAGCCGGGCTTCGGTGAGGGAAAAGGCGTCCAGGATGCCCGAGTCGCACATGTACACGCCCGGATCGCCCGACCAGCGATAGTACACATAAGGGGTGAGAGGCACCTCGTAACCCAGCTCCAGCGTGGCTTCGCCGCCGTCCTCATACGTGATGGAAACGACGATTTGCGGCGGATCCAGGCCCATATCGGCCAGGTGTTCGCTCACCTCTTGCGCGTCTTGGGCCACGGTGTCCTGCACCACGATTTGCGTGGCGGCGTCGGCTATGTCCTGGGCATGGCTTTGGTCAATGTCCGTCCACTCGCCGTTTTTGAGCATGCGCAGCTGGCCTTCCTGCATGGCCAGGGTGTAGCCGCCGTCCGCACGGCGAACCGTGATGGTGGAAAGCTCCGCGCTGTCGCGGATTTCCAGGTTGCGCACGGCGCTTTCGGAGACGGTTTGGGATGCGACTCGAGCGGGAATGGCGCGCTGAATCTGCGGCAGGAGCAGTACCAACGCGACGGCCAGCGCCGCGCCCCCAAGGGTCAAAATGAGCGCCAGGCGCGGGCTCAAGCGATGTTGGCGCCGCTTTTTGGGCGGATGAAGCATCGGCGGGCCTCCTTAGCGGTTGCGGCGCGGCAGCAAAACGCACAGCGCCAAAAGCACGATCACCAGCGGCAGGGCCACCACCAGCGCGACGCCGGCGGTGAGGCTTCCCGCGGTCATGGCCGGGCGGAACGCCGCGGGCACCATGATGTCCAGGGAGGCCGTGGCATTGGGCGCTAATTCGCCCATGAGCGTGATGAGGAATTCCTCCACGTAGGAAACCTGGTAGGCGTATTCGTCGGTAAACATGGTGCTGTTGCCCACGGCGAAAAGGCGGCTGACGTTGCCGTTGTAGTGCATGCGGTTGGCGTAGACGGCCACGGCCAGCTCGCCGCTGATATCGTCGGGCTGGCGGTCGATGGTGGGGCTGCCGTCCTGCACGTTGCGCACATAGGCGTTGGGGCCGGTTTTGAGCACCGCAGCCACGGCAAGGCTGTTATCGTTGGCTTGAGACGTTTCAAAGGCGCAGGCTCCGGGCATGAGCAGCACGTCCATGCCGGCCGACAACAGGTTTAGGGTCATGTCCAGCTCCTGCATGTAGGGCAGGAGGTAAATCTGCTCTTGGTAGTAGCTGCCGGTGTCCTCGGCGCCGGCCACCACCACGCCCTCCAGCGGCGTTACGCCGTAGCTGTTCAGGAGGGAAAGGTAGTTGGGCATGCCGCCCACCGGGTCGGTGTAGTCGCGCAAAACCAGCAGGCTGCCGCCCTGCTGCGCATAGTCGGAAAGGGCCTGGGTTTCCTCGTCGGTTAGATCCTTTTGCGGGCAGGCCAGCAGCAGCACGTCCACGCCGTCCAGCGTGTCCCCGCTCAAAAGGCTGACTTCCCGGCTGTCATATCCGTTGGAACGCAGGAAGGACACCATCGCCTCCAGCGCTTCCAGGGTCAACTCGCCATGGCCGCTCAGCACGCCCATGGTGGGCACGTCGTCCTGCGCTACATAGGCGATGGCCTCGGTCAGCTCCTTTTCGTAGGCTAGGCCCTCCACCACAAATTCGCCCAGCGATATGTCGTAGCCCACGGTCTGAAAGTCCGTATAGTCCAGCAGCCGGTAGCGTCCCGTATCCGGACAGTCCACCACCACCGTGCCCGCCTGCGGCGTATGATCCGAATCGCCCTCGTAGAGGGACAAAAAGCCGGGATTTTGCGCGATGTCCGTCGTCTGCGCCGTCACCAGGGGGCTGAGCGCGTCATAGCGCTTGAGCACCTGCCAGAGTTCCGCTTCTTCCGTGCCCTGGTACAGCAGGTACAGGTTTACCTCGCGCTCCAGCCGCTCCAGCACGTCCTGGGTCTGCTCGCCGGTGGTCGTGTAAGCGTTAAAGCTCAGATCCCGTTCCCAGCCGTAGTGATCCTCCAGCGCCTGGATGCCTACCACCAGCAGAATGCACATGAGCGCAAACCCGCCCAGCAGCGCGGCGCTCAGGCGCCCATGCCGCCATTTGGGTTCCCGCAGGCGCTCGCGCAGCCGTTGCAACCGCTTTTTCATGCCGCACCTCCTTGGGAAAAGCGCCGGGCGTCCAGCACGCGCGCGGCCGCCACGAGGCACACCGCGATAAAGCCCACGAAGAACGCCACGCTTGCATAGCTCAGCTGTCCGAGGATGAAGGGCTTATAGCGGTCGTATAGGCTCAGGAAATCCAGCGCGTCGCTCAGCCATCGCACGCTGAGGCTTCCGCTGAGGGTATCGGCCATCCACAGCAGGAAATTGGCCCCAAAGGAGCTGATCGCGCCGGTCAGCTGGTTTTTGGCAAAGCAGCTGACGAACAGGTCCAGCGCCAAAAAGCTCAAGCTTTGCAGGGAAAAGCCCAGGTATCCCACCAGCCATTCGCCGCCGTAGACGGTGCCGTAGGCGGCGATGATGAGCGTGTAGACGTTGGTGAGCAGGATGGTCAGCAGCATGACGCAGGCGGCGGCGCAAAACTTGCCCACAACCAGCGCTCCCATGGAAAGCGGGCTTGTGAGGAGAAGCTGGTCGGTGCGCTTTTGGCGTTCCTCGCACATAAGGCGCATGCTCAGCAGGGGACACAGCAGCATCGTCAGCGTGGTCATCTGTGATAGGAAACCCAGCAGGTCGCTGGAGAGGTAGGTGAGGTTGTACAGGAAAAACACCAACCCCGCCAGGCTGAGGAACACGCCCATGAACACAAAGCCCACCGGCGTGCGGAAATAGGCCAGAAAATCGCGTTTGAAAATGACGCGCATGCGCTTCGCCCCTTTGTCATTCGGATATGGCGTTAAGAAAAATTTGCTCCAGGCTGTCCTCCTGGCGCGACAGGTGGACAATGGGCAAGCCCTGGGCGCTGCACAGCGCGAACAGCCTGCGCTCCGGCTCCTTTTCGCCGCGGAAGGTCAATAACGCGGCGGTACGGTCGGGGCTTGGCGAAGGCTGAGGGCTCACGCGGCGCACGCCGTCCAGCCGCTTCAGGCAGGGAAGGGCGGTCTTGGGCGCGGCCGCCACGCATACCATCAGGGTCACATCCTCGCCGCGCGCCTGCTCCAAGGGAAGATCCAGCCGCACGGAGCCTTTGTTGAGGATGACCACATGGTCGCATAGCTGCTGTACCTCGCTGAGAATGTGTGAGGAAAACACAATGGTACGCCCGTCCGACAGGGTGCGGATGAGGGCGCGGATTTCGGTGATCTGCTTGGGATCCAGGCCGACGGTGGGCTCGTCCAGCACCAGCACTTCCGGATCGCCGCACAGGGCTTGGGCCAGGCCAGCCCGCTGCCGGTAGCCCTTGCTCAGATGGGATACCAGGCGCTTGCGCATGTCGCTCAGCCCCGTGAGCTCCATGATTTCCTCCACATGCGCCCGGATTCCCCGCGCGGCGACGCCCTTGAGCTCGGCGGCAAAACATAGGTACTCGCACACGGTCATCTCGTCGTACAGGGGCGGATGCTCCGGCAGATACCCCAGGTGGCGCTTGGCCTCGGCCGGCTCTGTCAGCGGATCATGCCCGGCAATGAGCACCCGCCCTTGCGTGGGCGCCAGGTAGCCGGTCAGGATGTTCATCAGCGTCGTCTTGCCCGCGCCGTTTTGCCCCAGCAGTCCCAGCACGCTGCCCTTTTGGGCGTGTAAGGTCACGTTGCTCAGCGCCTGAACGCTGCCGTAGCGTTTGGATACGTCAAGGATATCGATCATGTCTTACCTCCCCGGGGGACGGTCGACAGCCGTCCCGCCCTATTGTAACATACCTTGGGAAACGGCGGTGTAAAAATCGCAAATGAATTTTGTGTGAACGGCGTTTCGCTTTTCAAGTTTCGAAAACTGTGCTATACTGAGCCCACCCCAAAACGGAAGGGAGCGCGCCGCATGCCGACCTTTGAAACCGCATCCTCCGGCCTTTTGTGGGACGCTACGGCGCTGCCCAACGCTTTTATCTGCCACTATATGCCCACCGCCCCCGAAAACCATGTGAAGGTATACCTCTACGGCTACATGTGCGCCCACGGCGGTTCGCCGGACGAGGGCGCTCTTTTGGAGGATACCGCCCGCGCCCTGTCGCTTCCCGCCGAGGAAGTGCAGCGCGCGCTGCGCTATTGGGAGCGCTGCCGGCTGGTGGAGCGCATCTCCGACCAGCCGCCGCGCTACCGGTTTTTAAGCGTGCAGCAGACGCTGATGGAGCGCCGGCAAGCCCCGACGGACGAAGCGTACGAGGCGTTCGCCCAGGCGGTGTACGCGGCCTTTGGCGAGCGGCGCAAGCTGCACGGGGGCGAGACCGTGCTGGCCTACGAATGGGTGGAGGAGCTTCATCTGCCGATGGAAGTCGTGCTCATGCTCATCCAACATATGATCGCCACGCGCGGGGTTCACTTTGGCTTTCAGGAGGCGCAAAAGGTGGCCACGGCGATGGCGCAGCAGCGCATCACGTCCCTGGAGGACGCCGAGGCGTATTTCGGCCGTTCCGAGGCGGCGCGGCGCGGCGCGCGAAAGGTGCTTAACCGCTTGGGCATGCATCGCGCTCCGTCGGACGACGAGGTGGATTTGTACGTCAAATGGACGCGCGAATGGGGCTTTGAGCCCAAGGGCATCCTGGCCGCCTGCCGGGAGACCACCAAGGGCGCGCCCACCTTTGGCTATCTCAACAAGGTGCTCGAGGGCCTCTACCGGCGCTGCGGAGGCGGCGCGACCAGCGAAAGCCGCGTGATGGCGGCGCTGGAAAGCGGCGACGAGCAAACCATGCATGTGCGCGAGGTGCTCAACGCCCTGGGCCTGGGCGCGGCGGTGGTGGACGAGGGCATGCGCGCGCTCTACAACGACATGGCGGCCGTGGGCGGGCACGAGGTGGTCATGCTGGCGGCCCGCGAGGTGGCCGTGCATAGCCGCTCGCGCACGCTGGATAAGGTGATGGAGCTATTGTCGGCCTGGGAGCAAAAGGGGCTTCAAACGCCGCAGGCTGTTAAGGCGCATCTGGAAAAGGTCGCGGAGCTGGACGCCCAAATCCGCAGGCTCATGGAGCGCGCGGGGGCCAAGGGCGGCACCACGCAGGCCAACCGCGAGCTGTTGGTGAAATGGAAAACGCAATGGGGCGTGTCAGACGAGCTCATGGCGTTCGCGGCCGAATGCGCTCGCGGCGCGTCCAAGCCCATGACCTACATCAACCGCTTGCTGGAAACCTGGCGCGAGGCGGGGGCTACGACCGTGCAGGCCGCCCGCGCCGAAAACGAACGCCGCAGCCCGGCGGCGAAGGCGCCGGGCAAGCGCGTGCAGGAGCAGATGTACGCGCAACGCCAATACGATCCGGCGGAGCTTGACGGCTTGTCCCCGGAACAGCTGGAGGAGATGAAGCGCCTGTGACCAGGGAACAGCTCATCATGCAACTGCAACAGGAGTACGCGCAGCGCCGCGATGAAAACCTGGGCCTGTTTTTGGAGCGGCGCGGCCGGGCATGCGCGCTGTGCCCGGGCCTGCAAGCGCTGCTGGACCAGCGCCACGGCGCGGTCATGGAAGGGGTGCGCCGGGGGCTTGTTTCCGGCGGGGGAGACCGCGCGCAAAACGCCGGATTGCCCGAGCGCATGAGCCAATGGAACCAGCGCATCGCCGAATTGCTCGTTCAAGCCGGCCTGGGCGCGGACTATTTGCAGCCGGTGTACACCTGCCCGGTCTGCCGCGACGAAGGGTATGTGTACGACCCGTCGCGGCGGATGTGCGCATGCTTTGAAACCGAGCTCAACCGCCGCATGCTGGAGGCCAGCGGCCTGGCGGACGGACGCGAGAGCTTCGAGCGTTTCGACGAAACGCTCTTTGACGACCAGCCGGACGAACACGGCGTGGTGCAACGCCGCGTGATGCTGGCCAACCGCAACATCTGCCGCGCCTATGCGCAAAGCTATCCCGATACCGACACGCGCGACCTGCTCCTGATGGGAAAGAGCGGCCTGGGCAAGACGTTTTTGCTGCGCGCCATCGGCCACGAGGTGGCCTCGCGCGGATACCTGCCGCTGTATGTCACGGCGTATCGCATGTTTGACAGCCTGCGCCGGGCGTATTTTGAAAACTCGCAGGACGCCGCCGCGCCGCTGATGGACGCGCCGCTGCTGCTCATCGACGATTTGGGCACCGAACCGCTGATGAACAACATCACCGTGACGCAGTTTTTTGTGCTGATCAACGAACGCCAGCTCGCGGGCCGGCATACGGTGATCAGCACCAACCTGAGCATGAGCGAGCTGCGCGAGCGCTACACCGAGCGCGTCACCAGCCGCTTCCTGGATGAAACGGGCTGCACGCGCCTGACCTTCGTAGGCGGCGACGTGCGCCGCCGGCTGCGCCGGGGAGGGCGCGAAGGATGAACATCCAAATCTACGTCCATAAGAAAAACCCGGACGCGCTCAAGGCCGAGCGCTTTTTCCGGGAGCGGCGCATTCCCTTTCAGGTGGTGGATCTCCAAAAGCACCGCCTGGGCCGCAAGGAGCTGGAAACGTTCGCGCGCAGCGCGGGCGCCGCGGCGCTGGTGGATCGCGCAGGCCGCAAGGCGCTGGAGCGCCCCGTGGCCCACATGAGCGACGAATCCCTCATCCTCGACGCGCTCCTGGACGATCCTGCGGCGCTCAAATGCCCCATCGTGCGCAACGGCAACCGCGTTACCGTGGGCGCGGACGAGGCGGCGTGGCGCCGCTGGGTGGAGGAGGCTTAAGGCGCGTCCCAAAACGCCGCCAGCTGCGCGCGGTTGGCCTCCAGGTCGGGCACCAGCACCTGCATGCCGTCGATGACCGCTTCTTCATAGGCGCCCTCGAAGGGCACGCGCGCGCTTTGCAGGTTGCTCAAATCCGCCTGGCGCGCCAGCGGCAGCAGCGCCGATAAGTCGCCCAGGCTCAAATCCGTCTCCACTTCGCCCAAATAACGCACCGCCAGCCTTGCCAGCGAAATCCAACTCAGGCTTCGGGCGCGTTCCACGAGCGCGCGGATGACGTTTTGCTGGCGCTGGGTGCGCTGAAAGTCGCTGTCGATTTTGCGGATACGGCTATAGCTCAGCGCTTGATACCCGTCCAAAAGCTGCGCCCCTTCCTTGAGGTCGGGCGCGCCGCCGAGCGTTTCATTCAGATGCCGGGCTTCGGCCTGGGTCAGCGTGATTTCCACGCCGCCCATGTCGTCCACCAGGCTTTTGAGCAACGAAAAATTGACCGTGAGCGAACGGTCGATCGTGACGCCAAAGCATTCCTCCAGCGTCTGGCGCAGAAGCGGCGCGCCGCCGTATACATACGCCGCGTTGAGCCGCGTGCGCCCGTAACCGGGAATGCGCACGTACAAATCGCGCAAAAACGACGCTAAGCGTACCTCGCCGCTTTCCTCGTCGATGCGGCAAAGCATCATGGTGTCGCTGCGGCCTGTCTCCCCGTCGCCATCCAAGCCGATGAGAAGCACGTTGAGCGCCTCGGCGCGCGCGCTTCCAAGGAGCATCAGCGCCGCGCAGCAAAGCGCAGCCAGGTTTTTGAGCGCTCGTTTCAAAACCGCATTCCTCCCTCGCGCGTTTGATGATTCCAACGCACGGGAGAGGGCGTTTCGTGCCGATGGAAAAATCAGCCGCGCTTTCCGGCCATGGCGGTAAAGTCCGTGTCAAACATGACCACCAGCCGGTAGCGTTTGTCCAGGGTCAGCGCGTAGGCGCGCATGGCCTTGAGCAGCTCTTCGCGCCCCTTGTAGCCGGCGGGGAGCACGCAGTCGAAAATGAGGTTGATGGTCTCCTCGCCGGGCACCATGCGAAAGTCATGCAGGCTCAGGCCGGGATCCGTATGGCGCAGAAAGTCGGCCATCTGTTCGCGCACGCGGTTGGTGCGCTCGTCGCCGGTGACGATGGGATCCATGTGGATGCAAATGGCCATCTGCATTTTCCGGCCGATCTCGCGCTCGGCGGTGTCGATGATCTCGTGTATGGCCACGATGTCGCTGTCCGCGCTGACCTCCGCATGCACCGAGGCGATGCAGCGGCCTGGGCCGTAGTCGTGCAGCACCAAGTCGTGCAGGCCCAAAATGCCGTCATAGCTGAGCAGCAAAGCGCTCAGGCGGCGGATTTTTTCCGGGTCGGGCTTGCCGCCCAGCAGCCGGTCCACCGTGTCGCGGCAAACCTCCAGGCCTGCCTTGAGCACGATCAGGGACACCAGCACGCCCACCCAGCCGTCCACGCTTACGTCCGTTAGCGCGTAGACCGCCACGCTGAGCAGCACCGCGCCGGTGGAAAGCACGTCGCCCAGGCTGTCCTTGGCGGCGGCGGCCAGCGTGCCGCTGTTAATCGTTTGCCCCAGCTTGCCATAGTAGCGCCAAAGCCACAGCTTGCTTAACACCGACGCTGCCAGCACGCCCACCGCCACCCAGGACAGGCGCACCGTCTCCGGGTTCAAAATGGCGCTGATCCCGTCGCACAGCAGGCTGAAGCCCATGAGCACAATCAGCGCGCCCACGGCCAGGGAGCCAAGGTATTCCATGCGTCCATGGCCAAAGGGATGCTCCTGATCCACAGGCTTTTTGGCCAGGCGTACGCTCACCAGCGTCACGATGCTGCCGCCGGCGTCGGACAGGTTGTTGACGGCGTCGGCGGTAATGGCCAGGGAACCCGTCAGAATCCCGGCCAGGAACTTGGACGCGCATAGGCATAGGTTGACCACGATGCCCGTCATTGAGGCCAGGGTGCCATAGGCCGCGCGAACTTCAGGGTTTTCTACGTCCTGCGCGTTTTTGACAAACCGGCGTATCAACCATGCGGTCATCTGCGCCGCCTCCCTTTGCTTGGTGTTTTGAGCGTATGCTCGCGTTCTTCCCATTATAGCAAAAATCGGGCGGCGGTACAATCGGCGGCTTTCCCAGGGAATTCTCATGGAATTTTCATCGTATCTTTTGCGGCTTTCAAACCGATTTTCTTTTCACCCCACGCAAAGTATGATATAATCCAATGCGTCGGGTCGTGCCCGACATGCTTGAAAAAAAGGAGCTTTGCGATGTCCAACGGCAACAAGAAAAAAACCAAGGGCATGGGCGCGGGCGTCGTGGCCTTTGGCTTGGTGTTCGCGCTGTTTTGCGTGATTGTCAAACCGCATACCGTCGGGCCGCTGCTGTTGGCTACGGCGCTAAGCCTGTTTGCAGGCGTGGTGGTGCGCACCATGGCCTCCGGCCTGGATCTCAGCCCCCGCCAGGACACGCCCGAAAGCCTGCAAAAGGTTCAGGGCGAAACCGGCAACCCCGATGTGGACGCCCTGCTGGAAAAAGGACGCGAGATGATCCGCGAAATCCGCCTGGAAAACGCGCGCATTCCCGATAGCTCGCTGTCGGAAAAGCTCGACCGGCTGGAAAACCAATGCGCGGAGATTTTCCGCGCCGTGTACGACAAGCCGGCCAAGGCTTCGCAGATACGCAAGTTCATGGACTACTACCTGCCCACCACCCTCAAGATGGTCAAGGGCTACCGCATGCTGGATGAACGCGGGGTCAGCGGCCAGGAGGCGCAGGACGTGCGCCGCCGCATCGACGACGCCTTGGGCGTGGTGCTCACGGGCTGCGATAAGATGCTGCAAAACCTGTACCGCGACGATGTGTTGGATATCGGCACCGATATCGACGTGCTGGAGCAAATGCTCAAGCGCGACGGGCTGACGGAAAGCGACCTTCAATTTGCGGCGGCGCAGGCGCGGCAAGCCGCCGACCTGGACGCGGCGATGCATGCGCGCCGAACCTCCGAACCCAAATGAAGTTCCTCGACCGAAAGGAGTCATTGCCATGACGCAAAACAACGGCGTTCCCACCCTCACCCTTCAACCCACCGGCATGGCGCAGGACAAAGCCGTGCTTGAGCAGGCCGCCCGCACGCTGGAAACCCCAGGCGCGGCGCAAGCCGCCGCGGAGACGGTGCGCGAGATGGACGCCTCCATGCTCACCGAGGCGGAAAAGCGCGCCATCGAGGACTTCGCCGGTCAAATCGACCTGAACAACACCGACCACGTGCTGCTGTACGGCGCGGACGCGCAAAAAAAGATCGCCGATTTCAGCGACAGCGCCCTGGCGACCGTGCGCACCAACGATACCGGCGAGGTGGGCGACATGCTGGTCAACCTCGTCAACGAAATTCGCGGCTTCGGCGAGGCGGCCGAAAAACCCAAGGGCATCGCAGGCCTGTTTTGGAACGCCAAAAAAGCGGTCAGCGATATGCAGACCCGCTATGAAAACGTCGAGGCCAACGTGGATACCATCGCCGCCTCGCTGGAACAGCACCAGGTGCAGCTGCTCAAGGACGTGGCCATGTTCAACAAGCTTTACGACATGAACACCCAGTACTTTAAGGAACTGACCATGTACATCCTGGCCGGCGAGCGCAGACTGGCCCAGGTGCGACAGGGAACCTTGCAGGAATTGCTTTCCAAGGCCGCCCAAACCGGCGACGCCATGGACGCCCAGCGCGCCAACGACATGGCCGCCAACTGCGACCGCTTTGAAAAAAAGCTGCACGACCTCAAGCTCACCCGCCAAGTCGCGCTGCAAATGGCGCCCCAGATTCGCCTTTTGCAAAACAACGACAGCCTGTTGGTGGAGCGCATTCAAAGTACTTTGTCCAACACGCTCCCGCTTTGGAAAAGCCAAATCCTCATCGCCCTGGGCATGCATCGCAGCCAGGAGGCGCTTCGGGCGCAGACGGCCGTGTCCGACATGACCAACGAGCTGCTCAAAAAGAACGCCGAGGCGCTCAGGATGGGCACCGTGGAAACCGCGCAGGAGGCGGAACGCGGCATTATCGACCTGCAAACGCTCGTTGAGACCAACCAAAGCCTCATTGATACCATCAACGAGGTCATGCGCATTCAGGACGAAGGCCGCGCCAAGCGCATCGAGGCGGAAAAGCAGCTGGTGACCATGGAAGACGAGCTCAAGCGCAAGCTCCTGGAACTGCGCCAGTAATCCGCAAGGAGAGAACCCGATGAAAAGCAAGCTACCCCTGGGCGTTTGCGTCGCGCTGGCGGCGGCGCTGACGCTTTTTGGCCTGTTGTACGGGGTGTTCAACGGTTACGCGGACGAACGCCGGGAGGTCACGGCGCTTCTGGAGGCGCCCAACGGCCTTATGGACGTGCTGGACTACCGCGCGGCGGACGGACTGAACCTGTGCGTGGTGGCCGGCAGGCATCTGCCTATGGACGATGCAAACCTGGCGGCGCTGCGCTCTGCCGCCGTCGCGCTTCGGGACGAGGAGGACGACCCGGCGCTCAAATACGCCAAGGACGAGGCGCTGGAAGCGGCGGTGACGGCGGTGGCGCAGCGGCTGCAACAGACGGAAAGCTTTTTGACAAGCGACCGCGACCAAAAGTATCTGGACATGCTGACCGCCGATTTGAAAAACCTGGCGGGCAGCGCCGCGGCCGAGGTTTATAACGAGGCGGCGGAGGCCTTCAACGAGCGGCTGGACGCGCCGGTGCTGGGCTGGCTGGCCCGGTTGATGGGCATCGCGCCCTGCGCTTTGTATGGAAGGGGCGTCTGACGATGAAGCGAGCGATGGGATGCCTGCTGCTGGCGGTGCTGCTGGCCTGCCTGACGGCCGTGGCGGGCCTGGCGGACGCGCGCATGCCGCAGCGCCGCGGCGCGCTCACCGATGACGCGGACGTGCTGGGGGCGCAGGTGGCGGCGGATGTGGCCGAGTATGCCCGCAGGCTGGAGGACGAAACGGGCATTGG
Organism: Candidatus Limiplasma stercoravium; assembly: GCA_018715175.1. Lineage (GTDB taxonomy): Bacteria > Bacillota > Clostridia > Christensenellales > Aristaeellaceae > Limiplasma > Limiplasma stercoravium. The sequence goes on along the minus strand of DVME01000078.1, from coordinate 11,183 downwards.
GCTGCATGTGGTGCTGGTGCATTTTTTGGACGGCCTGGACGCGCGCAGCTACGCAAACGATCTGTTTTCGGCCTGGGCGCTGGGCGAAGACGACCTGCTGCTCCTGGGCGCGGCGGGGGAGGACAGCTTTGCCGTGGCGCTGGGCGATGACGTGGCGGGCAAGCTGGGGCGCACCAACGCCGAAAACCTGCTGTATACCTCTTCACACTTTAGCGCGCTGTTCAAAAGCCAGCAGTACGACGCGGCCATGGCCGCCTTTGCCGAGGCGCTGAGCAGCCTCGTCAGCCGGCAGCTCAAGGCGCAGGCGAGCTTGGACGGTCTGTTTGAAGACTATCTGAATACCTCCAGCGGCGTTTCGCCGGTCAAGACCGAGGCGCAGTCCTACGCCTCCGAGCTGTGGGACGAGGTTATGACCGCCATCCAGCAAAGCGGCGATGATTACCAGGCCCGGCAGCAAACCCACCGGGACGAGCGCGGCGGCATGAGCGTGGGCGGCTGGCTGGTGCTGCTTCTGATCGTGCTGATCCTCTTTGGGCAAAGCGGCCCGGCTAGACGCGCGCGCAGAAACGGCCCAAGAAGCTGCTGCGGGTGCTCGCCGCTTGGATGGGTGGCGGGCCTGTTGGGGCTGAACGTCTTTGCGGATCTGTTTCGCCGGAGGAAAGGATGCTAAGCGATTACGGGCGCGGCCTGCGCCACGGCCTGCCCATTGCGCTGGGGTATGTATCGGTGGCGTTTGCTTTTGGCATCCAGGCGCGCTCCGCGGGGCTGAGCACCCTGCAGGCGGTGCTCATCTCGTTGCTCAACGTCACCAGCGCGGGGCAGCTGGCCGGGCTTACGCTGATGACCGCCGGCGCGGGACTGACGGAAATGGTGCTGACCCAACTGACCATCAACCTGCGCTATGCCCTGATGAGCCTCAGCCTCGGGCAGAAGCTGGACCGTTCCATGACGCTGGTGCATCGGGCGTTGATTGCCTTTTGCAATACGGACGAGGTGTTCGCCGTGGCGTCCCAGCAGCCGGGCACGGTGGGCCGCGCGTATCTTTACGGCCTGACCAACGGCCCGTTCGTGGGCTGGGTGCTGGGCACGCTGCTGGGCGCGCTGGCGGGCGGCCTATTGCCCAAGGCGCTTACCGACGCGCTGGGGATCGCCATTTACGGCATGTTCATCGCCATTGTGCTGCCGCCCTTGCGCCGGATGCGCGAGGTGCGCGCGGTGGTGGGCGTGTCGGTGGCGCTCAGCTGCGCGCTGGCGCTGATGCCCGTGTTTTCCTTTGTTTCGGATGGATTTCGCATCATCATATGCGCGGTGGTCGCATCGGTCTTGGGCGCGTGGCTCATGCCGCTGCGCGCGGAGGATGCCCCAAAGGAGGATGCCTGATGGATTGGCCGCGGTTTTTGACGTATCTGGTGGTGATGGCGGGGGTGACGTACCTGATTCGCATGCTGCCGTTGGTTGCGGTACGGGGACGGGTGCGCAGCCGCTTTTTGCAGTCCTTCCTGTATTATGTGCCCTACGCGGTGCTGGGCGCGATGACCTTTCCCGCGGTGTTTTCCAGCACGGGAAGCCTGGAGGCGTCCCTGGCGGGGACGGCGGCGGCGCTGGCGCTGGGCTGGATGGGCAAGGGACTGCTGACGGTGGCGGTGGCGGCCTGCGCCGTGGCGCTGCTGGTAGGATTTGTGGCGCCTGCGTGAGAATTCCGCGATTTTGGGTATTGCAATTTTATCCGGGACATGGTACAATCATCCTTGCGATTTGTGAAGCCTAAGGAGGTGAAAGACGTTGGCGAATATCAAGTCCGCCATGAAGCGCGTAAAGGTGAACGCGACGAAAAACCTTCGCAACCGCATGGTGAAGTCGAAGGTGAAGACCGCGATCCGAAAGTTTGAAACGGAGGTTGCAAACGCCCCCGCGAATGCCGGTGCGCAGTACAATCTCACCGCCTCCGCTATTGATAAAGCCGCCGCGAAGGGCGTTATTCACAAGAATACGGCCAACCGCAAAAAGGCTCGCCTTGCCAAGCAACTGGCCAAGGCTCAGTAATCAGGACATGTTGCCGCCGGTCTGCAAGACCGGCGGCTTTCGTTTTTGGCAGGGAGGCAGGCCCATGGAAGCGCAAAACGACCGGATCCGCTACTTTTTTGAGGGAGAGTTTTTGCCTTATCGGGAGGCGTTTGCGTCGCGCTGCCCGCCGCCTATGCGCTTGGATAAGGGCATGCGCGTGTGCAAAAGCCGCGAAACCAGGGATTGGATGTACTATCTGTGCGAAGGGCGGTTGCGCGTCTACGTGGGCAACTGCCAGGGCAACGAGCGCACGGTGGCGATTTTGGGCCCGGGGAGCCTGGCGGGGCTGGACTGCCTCCTGCCGGGGCAGACGTCGCTGATGACCATCGAGTGTCTGACGGAGTGCTGGCTGCTGCCGTTTCAAAACGCGCTTTTGGAGGAGATGACGCGGGAAAACCCGGCGTTCGCAACGGATCTGATGCGCTACTATTGCAAGGTCATGCGTCAGCTGTGCTTTGACGCGGCCAACCAGAGCATCAACAGCGTTTTCGTACGTCTGGCGAACTTTCTGCTGACCAATTGGGACGCCTCGGAAGGGCGGGTGCGGCTGAGCCAACAGGAGCTGGCCTGCGCCATCAGCTGTTCGCGGGCGAGCGTGGCACGGGCCTGCCGGCTGCTCAAGCAGGAAGGCGTCATCGTCACGGAGAGCGTTGGCTTTCGGATTGTGCAGCGCGAAAAGCTCAACGCTCTGTGCCAGGAGTATGCCGAATGAAAGGCCAACGCCGGAAAGGGAAGCCCTTTTCCGGCGTTGGTACGTTTTTTAGACCTTGAGCCCCGCCTTGTAGCCGCTGTGGATGGCGTCGTAGATTTTGCCGGGGGTTTGGCTGTCGCCGACGTTGTATACGTTTGCGCCGCTTTGCGCAAGCTCGTCGTATAGGGCGCGGGCGGGCTTCATGCCGGTGGCCAGGAACACGTGGTCGGCCGGCGCGGTTTGCCGGCGCCCGGCGCGCTCAAAGACCACGCCCTGCTCGTCGATGGCCACGACGCGGCTGGAAGAATAGGTTTGAATGCCACGCTCCTGAATCATCTGTCCGTATACGATGCGGTCGCAGTCGCTGCATCCGTTCATCATCTGAGGCAGCATTTCAATCATCGTCACCCGGTTGTCAGGGTCTAGGCTGAACAGCACGGCGGTTTCCACGCCGATGAGCCCGCCGCCCACGACCACGATGTTTCCCTTGGGCCGCACACCGTCCTGGCGCAGAGCGTCCACGGCCAGGGTAACGTTGGGCCGGTCTGCGCCGGGAACCGGCAAACCGGCGGGCACGGAGCCCGTGGCCACAATGACCGCGTCAAAACCGGCGAGATCCTCGGCCGTGGCTTCTTTTTGCACCACGTTCACGCCGTGCTTGTTCACCTGGGTAACCAGGTATTGCAGCGCGTCGCGGATGTCGGCCTTGAATTCTGGGTAGGAAGCCTCGTGCAGGTATCCGCCGAGGGCGCGCTTTTCAAAGAGCGTCACGGAATGCCCGCGCAGCGCGGCGGTATCGGCGGCTTTGAGACCGGCCGGGCCGCCGCCCACCACGGCGACGCGGCGCGGCTTGTCGGCCGGGCGGATGGCCAGGGCGTCCTCAAAGCCCAAGGTGGGGTTCATGGTGCAGTTGATGGACTTGCCCAGGTGATTGCCGCGGTCCAGGCATCCCTCGTTGCAGCGAATGCAGGGAGAGATATCCTCGGGACGGCCTTCCATGGCTTTTTTGGCCCAGAAGGGATCGGCCAGGAGCGGGCGGCCCATGCTGATGAAATCCGCCTTGCCGCTGGATAGGATCTCTTCGGCGTAGGCCGGCTGGGTGATGGAGCCGGTGGCGAACACCGGAATGCCCACCGCCTTTTTGACGGCTTCCGCCGCCCAGACGTTGTGGCCGCGGGAAAGCTGCATGGGGGTGACCTGGTGGATCATCTGGTGATGATCGCCGCCGCTGACATCGATGGCCGCGCAGCCCAAGGCCTCCAGGCGCTGGGCGTAGTAGACGGTATCCTCAATGGTCATGCCGCCGGGCTCGTAGTCCGTACCGCTGAGGCGCACGATGATGGGAAAGTCCTCCCCGACGTATTCCTTGCAGCGCGTAAAGACCTGCTCCAGAAAGCGAAAACGGTTTTCGCGGCTGCCGCCGTACCAGTCGCTGCGCTGGTTGGTAAAGGGCGAGAGAAAGTTGGTGATGAGGTAGCCGTGGGCGCCATGGATTTCCACCACCTCAAAACCGGCGGTCTTGGCGCGCAGGGCCGCGCGGCCAAAGTCGTCCACCAGCTGATGAATCTCATCCAGCGTGAGTTCCTGGGGAATGGCCGCGCGCCCGTAGCGCTGGTACATCAGCGGCCAGGGGTTGGGCGAGGCAGATTTCATGGGCGGGCCCAGGAAGCGCTGGCGGCCGCAATGCTCAATTTGAATGCAGGGCACGCTGCCCAGGTTTTTGAGGGTGTCGGCCAGCCAGCCCAGGCCCACGATGTATTCGTCGTCGCAAATGCCCAGCTGGTTGGACGCCGACTTGCTGCATTGGCGGTCCACAAAGGCGTATTCCACGATAATCATGCCCACCTCGCCGCGGGCCAGGTCTTCATAGCAGCGCACCAGACGCGAGGAAACGGATCCGTCCATGTGACTCAGGCCGGTGGTTTGGGGGGCTTTGCAAATGCGGTTTTTAATGACCACATTGCCGATTTTGCAGGGGCTGAAAAGCGTGGGGAAGTAGGCGTTCATATGCGGTTGTCCTCCTTGTGCAAGAATGCTTGCCTATAAGTATACGCGTTTTGCCCGGCAAGCCGCATATTCGCTGCGCCTGTTTTGCCTGAAATCATTGTATCATATGATACAATATCTCTTCGTTTTCGGCGCGGTAAGCTTCTGTTATACTGGGAAAAAGGACGAAGGAGTGAGGCGCGTGATAAAGAAACGCCCGTTGCCGTACGACCGCGAACAGGACGAACCGGTGCTTCGTTCCAGCATTTGCACCGGCGAACAGGTGGCCGGCTTTTGCAATCGTCAGACCGGCCGCTTTCGGGAGGTGATGCTTATCCGCGGGCAGGACGATTTGCGCCGGTTTTGCCGCCAATACGGAATCCAAGGCCCCTTGCGCAAGATCTATTAACCTCGCCGAAAAAAGACGGCTTGACAGAATCGGCTCATCTGGACCTGCTGGCGTCCTCCCTCTCCATTCGCATGGCGGAGCTTTCACGGGCGCTGAATTTTGACCCTTCCTATGTATCGCGCATTCGTTTGGGGAAGCGGCAGCCGGCGGACGCCCCGGCGTTTGCCCAAGGCGTGGGCCGCTTTGTTACCCGTCGCTTCGCCTCGTGTGCGGCGCGGGCGGAGCTGGCGGAGATTTTGAATCTTCCCGTGGAAGCTCTCGCGGAGGACGACGCCTGCGCCGGCGCGCTGACGGCCTGGCTGCTGGGCAAGGAAACGTAAAAATAGAATTGATTCTTCCGGCATTTTCCTCTATACTCATGTTAGCGGCAGAGGAGGTACGGAAGATGAACGGAGACGGTGTTCGGGACCTGCGCGTCGCCTACATCGGAGGCGGGTCGCGGGGATGGGCCTGGGGATTTATGACGGATTTGGCCATGGACGGCCAGCTGTGCGGCGTGGTGCGCCTGTACGACATCGACCGCGAAGCGGCGCAAAACAACCGCGTCATCGGCGAGAAGATTTCCGCGCATCCTGACGCGCTTTCTCCCTGGCGCTACGAGGTGGCCCAGACGCTTGAGGAGGCGCTAAGCGGCGCGGATTTTGTGGTAATTTCCATTTTGCCGGGCACGTTTGAGGAAATGCGCTCCGACGTTCACACGCCGGAGAAATACGGCATCTATCAATCCGTGGGCGACACGGTGGGCGCGGGCGGCATAGTGCGCGCCATGCGCACCATTCCCATGTATGTGGAAATCGCGCAGGCCATCCGCGATCATGCGCCCCGCGCCTGGGTGATGAACTACACCAATCCCATGAGCGTATGCGTGCGCACGCTTTACCGCGTGTTCCCGGGAATCAAGGCCTTTGGCTGCTGCCATGAGGTGTTTGGCACGCAAAAGCTGCTGGCGGCCATGGTTCGGGAGAACCTGGGCGTGGAGGACTGCGAGCGCCAGGACATCAAAACCACGGTGACCGGCGTGAACCATTTTACCTGGATCCAATCCGCCAGCTACCGGCAGACGGATTTGTTTCAGATGTATGCGGCGTTTGCGGACAAGTATTTTGAAAGCGGCTATCTGGATGCCCGTGACGACCATGGGATGAACGGCTATTTCGCCTGTGCGCACCGGGTGAAGTTTGATTTGTTCCGGCGCTATGGGCTGATCGCCGCGGCGGGCGACCGGCATTTGGCGGAGTTCGCGCCCGATACCTACCTGCGCTCGCCCGAATGCGCGCAGGCGTGGGGCTTCCGGCTCACGCCGGTCTCTTGGCGCGTGGAGGATTTGCATCGCCGGCTAAGCCGTCAACGCGCGTTGCTATCGGGCGCGGAAAAGCCGGAGCTGAAGGCCTCGGGCGAGGAGGGACATTTGCTTTTGAAGGCTTTGCTGGGCCTGGGAGACCGAATTTCCAATGTCAACCTGCCCAATCAGGGGCAGATTGCCAACCTGCCCTTGGGCGCGGTGGTGGAAACCAACGCGCTGTTTCGCCGCGATGAAATTCGCCCCGTGCTGGCCGGGCCGCTGCCAAGCGCCGTACACGCGCTGGTGGCCCGGCATTGCGGCAACCAGGAGGCCACGGTGGAAGCCGCGCTCACGCAAAACCGCGCCTTGCTGGAGGCCACCTTCAAAAACGACCCGCAGATGGCGGGCCTGGACGCGGATGCCGCCCGGCGGCTGCTGAGCGAAATGCTGGACAATACCCGGGCGTATCTGCCGGCGTGGTTGCGGGAGGCTTGAGGCGCCGGGAAACCGAAAGCCTACAATCCCATAGGACGTTGTTTTTCGGTCAGGGGTTTGTCTGGCTGGCGGGATTCCCAGTCTTCTTTGACAATGGAGTACTGCAAACAGTCGCAGATTTCGCCGGCCAGCGTGGAACCTCCGCGTATGCGCCCCTCATACGTCATACCGCTTTTCGCCATCACCCGACCGCTGGCCGGGTTGAGCGGATGATGGTAGGAGAAAATGCGGTGAAAGCCGATCTGAAAGAAAAAATCAATCATCGCTTGGGCGGCTTCCGTGGCGATGCCCTGATTCCAGTACCGCTTTTGAAGGCCGTAGCCGAGGCAAACGCTTCGGATGTCCTCGTTGATTTCGTTTCCGCAGCAAAAGCCTACCAGCTCGCCCTTCAAGACGATGCCCCACAGGTAAAAGCCTTCCTGTGGGTAACGGCTGATCCAGTCGCGCAATTCCGCCCGGGCCTGATCCAGGGAAGCCGCGGGGCGCTCCCGGATAAATCGGGAGGCTTCGGGGCATCCGGCCCAGGCATAATAATCGTCCGCGTCCTCGGCCACGAAGCGGCGCAGCCAAAGCCGTTTCGTGCGTATCTCCGGCGTCGCGCAGGGATGCCGCAGCGCGTTAGGGCTGGCCGGCCGTTCGCCGACGGATGAAAAGTCAATGTCGTAGCGCGTGCCGTGGGAAAACAGGACGCCGTCCGTCAGCTTGATGCGCAGCACAATGGTGTTGGGGTCTGCAAAGTCGTTGTGGCCGTTGTCTATCCAGGAGGCGAAAGCCTGGCGCAGCCTGCCGGCAATCTCGCGGTTTTCGGCCTTGTCCAACCAGCCCAAATCCACCGCCGTCGCATGGCCCGTGAACCAGTCGCCGGACACGGCGACGTTTGGATGGCGCCGTATCTGCTCCATTTTGCGCGAAAAGCGATGGGTGATTGCATAAAAGCTCCCGTTTTCATAATAGGCGTTGATGGTGCGAACGCTGGGCGTTTGACCGTCGAGGGTCGCCAGAGCGATCAGCGAGTCGCGCCCAAACCGTTCTTGCATCAGCGAAAGGGCTGGGTGTGCCGGATCCATGAGGAAGCCTCCTTTTTACGAATAGAGTAGAAATAGCGCCGTTAACGAAAGACGGCGCTCCTGGCTGTTGCTGGCTCAGGCTTGGGAGAGCTGCGGCTTTCCCACCTTCTGATGGACGATTTTTTAACAATCCCACTATATCATAGAATAGCCCAAAATGCAATTTGTGGATGACATGATTTTGGGCGCGGCCATTGGGTTTTCTGAGCGCAACGGGTCCGGCCCCGCGGGAGGCGGCCAAACCGTCCGGCGGCTTTCCAGAACCTCGCAACAGGACAAAAAAGGCTCCGACGCTATCGGAGCCCCAGATCTGGCGGAGAAGGAGGGATTCGAACCCTCGAACGGTTTTATCCGTTACACTATTTCCAGTCGTGCGCCCTCGACCAAGCTAGGCGACTTCTCCAAATTCTGTTGGCAACGTTCCATATTATAATCATTTCTGGTGGCGCTGTCAAGAACTTTCCCCAGGAAAGAAGGAATCCCCAGCCATCGCCAACGCTTTGAAGATTTTTCACTTTGTCTTGCTTTTGTTTCCTTCATCCGATATAATAAGAGCATAAAAATGCGGCGCAGGCGTGTATTGCCGCAAAAAAAGGATAAAGGAGATTGATTCCCATGAAAAAGGTTCTTGCTCTGGTTCTGGCTCTGACCATGGTTCTGGGCGTGAGCAGCGTCGCGCTGGCCGAGGGCAGCGCGCAGGTCTTCTGGTACACCATGAGCGATACCTACCTTGCCAGCGTGCGCACCGTGCTCAACGAGAAGCTCACTGAGGCCGGCATCGACTTTGTGGATCAGGACGGCAACGCCACCCAGACCACGCAGACCGACCAGATCACCACCGCCATCGCCACCGGCACCGACCTGCTGGCCGTCAACATCGTGGAAACCGGCGCGGACGGCATTGCTCAGAACGTGGTGGATCAGGCCAAGGCCGCTGGGATCCCCCTGCTGTTCTTCAACCGCTCCGTGTCTGCCGACGTGGTCAAGAGCTATGACACGTGCTGCTTCGTGGGCACCAACTACGAGCAGGCCGGCATCATGCAGGGCGACATGATCGGCGATTACCTGCTGGCCAACTACGACGCCTATGACCTCAACGGCGACGGCGTCATCAGCTATGTCATGTTCAAGGGCCAGGAGGACAACCAGGAGGCCATCGCGCGCACCAAGTACGGCCAGGAGAACGCCGATGCCAAGCTGGTCGCCGCCGGCAAGCCCGCCCTCAAGTTCTATGACGAGAACAACGCCCAGAAGTATCTGGTGGACCAGGCCGGCACCTGGAGCCGTCAGGTCGCGCAGGACTACATGACCACCATCCTGGCCCAGTACAACCTGGATGCGGGCAACATGGTTGAGCTGGTCATCGCCAACAACGACGAGATGGCCCTGGGCGCTATGCAGGCGCTGCAGCAGGCCGGCTACAACAACGGCGAAGGCACCACCACCATCCCCGTCTTCGGCGTGGACGCCACCGCTGACGCCGTGGCCGCCATCGACGCGGGCACCATGGCCGGCACCATCAAGCAGGATGCTGAGGGCATGGCCGAAGCCATCGCCACCATCGCCGCCAACATGATCGCCGGAAAGGACATGTACGAGGGCCTCAACGAGAATTTCACCGTTGAGGACGGCTGGAAGGTCGTCATCCCCTATGCTGTGTACACCGGCAAGTAAAAACAGATCGGTCGAACCATTGGCGGAGGGGCGTTCGCCCCTCCGCTTCGGTATCATCCATCCCCGCTTGCGCGAGACGGACGCCTTTGCGTGCCGCCGGTGCGGGGAAACTCACAAGGAAGGAGAGGGCGGAGATGGAACAACAGGCGACTCGCACCACGGACGGCGCCCCCAAGCGCGAACTTTTGCAGATGGAGCATATCAGCAAGAGCTTCCCGGGCGTGAAGGCGCTGGACAACGTAACGCTGACGGTCAAAGCGGGTACGGTTCATGCGCTCATGGGCGAAAACGGCGCCGGAAAATCCACCCTGATGAAGTGTCTTTTCGGCATTTACAGCAAAGACGAAGGGCAGATCTTTCTGGAGGGCAAGGAAGTCAACTTCCGATCCTCCCGCGAGGCGCTGGACAACGGTGTCGCCATGGTGCATCAGGAGCTCAACCAGGCCCTCCGGCGCAACGTCATGGACAATATCTGGCTGGGCCGCTATCCCAAGATCAAGGGCACCCCGGCCATTTCGGAAAAACAGATGTATGAGGACACCATGAAGGTCTTCAAGGAGCTTGGCATCAACGTCAACCCCAAGACCATCATGAGCACCATGCCCGTATCGCAGCGCCAGATGGTGGAAATCGCCAAGGCGGTTTCCTTCAACGCCAAGGTCATCGTCTTTGACGAGCCGACTTCCTCTTTGACCGAGCAGGAGGTCGAGCACCTTTTCAAAATCATCAACATGCTGCGCGACCGCGGCTGCGGCATCGTCTACATCTCCCACAAGATGGAGGAAATCCTGCGCATCTCCGACGAGGTCACCATCATGCGCGACGGCCAATGGATCGCCACCCGTCCCGCCAAGGAGCTCACCATGAACGAGATCATCCGCCTCATGGTGGGCCGCGAGCTGACCAACCGCTTCCCGCCCAAGGATTATCAGGTTGGAACCGACGTGGTGCTCAAGGTCGAGGATCTCACGGCCATGTACTCCGGGCTCAAGGACGTGTCTTTCGAGCTCAAGAAGGGCGAGATCCTGGGCGTTGCTGGCCTGGACGGGTCCGGACGCACCGAGCTTTTGGAAAACATCTTCGGCAGCGCCACGCGCAAGAGCGGAAAAATGTGGATGGACGGCAAGCCCATTGAAAACCGCAGCCCCAAGGAGTCCATCAAGAACGGTTTTGCCATGGTCACGGAGGAACGCCGCGCCACCGGCATCTTCGCCATCATGTCCGTGCGCGACAACACGGTGATTTCCAGCCTGAAAAAGTATCTGAAAAATCACCTCTACCTCAGCAACAAGACCATGCAGGAGCGCACCAACTGGTCCATCAACGCCATGCACATCAAAACGCCGACCCAGCAGACGCAGATTCGCTCCTTAAGCGGCGGCAACCAGCAAAAGGTCATCTTTGGCCGCTGGATGCTCACCGAGCCGGAGATCTTTCTGCTGGATGAGCCCACGCGCGGCATCGACGTGGGCGCCAAGTATGAGATTTACCAGCTCATCATGGATATGGCCCGTG
>DVME01000077.1 GCA_018715175.1 Candidatus Limiplasma stercoravium | reverse complement strand
ACGTTTCGAGTAAAAAGCGTGTCATCCAAAAACCAATATCCCTTGCATTGAAGCAGAAAAGCGTCGATGTACTCTATGGGATAATGGAAAAATTCGCGTCCCCAAAGCTTGATGAATCCCCATAGATCTTCGGGCTTTTGAACTTTGAGATGCAATTTGACCGGATCGGCGCGAGACTCGTTATACTGTTGCGCGTGGGGGACATAATCCAGAATCTCATAGCTTACAGGGTCTTCCAATTCGTGAATGGATATCACACGCGAAAGCTGCTGAGCGGGAATGCAAAGCATCTCATTGATCAGACCGCTTTCGGCCTGGGTAGCCAGTTTGAGCCCTTGCTGGATTCCGGCGGAAAGCACGAGCGTAACGGCCAATAGCACAGCCATACGCAACCGCCAACCCCTTCCAATGAGCGCAACGGCAAAGGGAACAAGAAGCACCAAGGCATAGGGCGCGTTGTTGCGAAAGAGCAGCATAAATACGCCAACCACTACCGTGCCTGCCATAAAACGGGGCGAACGGAGCAGCTCGGGTTCGTGAAAGAGCCGATGCAGACGCAGAACATACAGCGTTATAAACGCGGCAAAAGGAATGTCTTTGGTGCAGCCCAATGCGTGCAGGGAGTATTGCGGCACCAAGCAAAACAGAGCAAGCAGCCCCACGCGCGCCCACCGAGGGCACCTCAAGCGCCCAAGATAGGCCAATCCGCGTCCGAGGGAATAAGCCAGCAAGACCATTTGCAAAACGGAGTATAGCAATAGCCCCAGCGCAGCATCGCCTAAGAGTACGCCTAGATCGTAGAGCCAACCTGTGACAAGCGTATGCAAAAGCGGATGATGGGTGGTAAAGCTGCCTTGCAGGTAGGTTGGAATCTGAGAGAAGGTATCATAGGCGTGGATGCCGGGATAAAACGCTAAGAGCATTGGCAACCATGCCAACAGCAGCCAAACCATGGAAAAGCCCAGCACGCGCCTCTCCCGAATCTCTGGACCGGGATTGCATGCCGTAAGCCGATGATGCAGTATCCAAGCCGCCTGGCCGGTCGCAGGCGCAAAGCACAGCGCGACGCCCAAGGAAAGCAACAAGCCATCGAATCCTGTTGCTCCGTTCAGATCCAGCCGGTAGCCCAGCGCAAAGGCCAGAGTGAAGCAAGCCCCCAGAATGCCGAAGCATACTTGATCGCGCCGCTGGGGAATACGCCCAAAGGCACGGGCGCCAAACCACCCGGCTATCCACAACAATACCCAGGTAAACCGCACGCCGCCTGTCTCAGGGAATCCAAGAAGCGCGCAGCTTAGGAAACAGCCGATCGCACTCAATACGCAGGCAACCACCCTGTCGCCCTCCCTTTTCTCATCCTGCGGCTTGCGCCGCCTCCATCAGGCTGTCTACGACGGTCAGGCCGGTGCTCAGCAGCGTTTCACGGCTTTGATGTCCTCCGCTGACCAGCACGCAGGCTACGCCCATGGCCCGGGCCACCTCCGCGTCGTGCAGGGTGTCGCCGATCATCAGGCTTTCTTGGGGGGAGATGCCGCAGGTGCGCAGATACGTCAGCCCGATTTCTTCCTTGCTCCCCGCGTAGATATCGCCCAAGCCCAGATACGTGTCAAAGTAGTGGACAATGGGAAAACGCGACAGCTGATCGCCCAAGAGTTCCCGCTTGGAAGCCGATAGCACCACCTGCCGGATGCCGCGCGCATGAAGGCGCTTGAGCGCCTCCAGCGCTCCTTCGCGGAGGGAAAGGCTGTCAAAGCCGCGCACATACTCGTCCATCCAGGCATTGGCCACGGCCGCAAAGTTGGCGTCCGTCACGCCCGCGCGTTCGTAATACAGCCGGACGGGAAAGGTGAACTGCTCGTAATAGCGCTCCAAACTGTCGATGGGGGGAAGGCCAAAGCGGGGAAACACGCGGTTGCGCACGTCGACGGCATACGCCAGGTCGTCCAGCAGCGTGCCGTTCCAGTCCCAGAAAACTTGCCGGATCGCCATGTCAATACGCCTTGGAGAAGTAGATGAGGTGCTTTGCTTTGCGGCCGCAGCACACGCAGGTATCGCCCATCGGCGTTTGATCGAAAGGCATGTTGCGGCTGGTTGCGCCGGTCTGCTCCTTGATGGCGTCCTCGCAGGCGCGCTCGCCGCACCACATGGCGCGGGCAAACCCGCCGTTGACGGCCTGCGTCAGTTCTTCCATGTTGTGAACCTCGCGGATGCGCGATTGCCGGAACTGATCCGCCAGGGCGTACAGGTTCTTCTGGATGTCCTCCAAAAGCACGGGCAGCGCGGCGGACAGCTCCGAAAGGGCGACAGCCTGCTTTTCGTAGGTATCGCGGCGGAAAACCACGCATTGTCCCTTTTCCAAATCGCGCGGGCCAATCTCGACGCGAACCGGCACGCCCTTGAGCTCCCAGTCGTTGAACTTGAAGCCGGGGGAAAGGGTGTCGCGGTCGTCGAGCTTGACGCGGATGCCGGCGGCCTTGAGCTGGTCGCTGACCTCGGCGCATTTTTCCATCACGCCGCCCTTGTGCGCGGCTACGGGCACGATGACAACCTGAATGGGCGCGATGTGCGGGGGCAGCTTGAGGCCGCGCTCGTCTCCGTGGGTCATGATGATGGCGCCGATCAACCGGGTGCTCACGCCCCAGCTGGTTTCGTGTACATAGGTCAGCTTGCCTTCCTTGCTGAGGTACTGAATGTCGTAGGCCTCGGCGAAGTTGGTGCCAAAGTTGTGACTGGTGCCGGCCTGCAGCGCCTTGCCGTCCTGCATCATGGCTTCCATGCTGTAAGTTGCGCGCGCGCCGGCAAACTTCTCCTTATCGCTCTTGCGGCCCACCAGCACCGGCATGGCCAGCTCGTCCTCGGCCACCTCGCGGTAGATGTCCAGCATTTGCATGGTTTCTTCCTGGGCTTCCTCCGGCGTCGCGTGGATGGTGTGGCCTTCTTGCCACAGAAACTCGCTGGTGCGAAGGAACGGGCGCGTGCTCTTTTCCCAGCGCATCACGCTGCACCATTGGTTGTACTTCATGGGCAAATCGCGCCAGCTGCCCACCCATTTGGAATACATGGCGCAAAAAATGGTTTCGCTTGTGGGGCGCACGGCCAAGCGTTCCTGCAGCTTTTCGCCGCCGCCCTGCGTCACCCAAGCCACCTCCGGCGCAAAGCCTTCCACATGCTCGGCTTCCTTGAGCAGCAGGCTTTCGGGAATGAGCATGGGCATGTAGACGTTCTCATGCCCGTTGGCTTTGAAGCGCCGATCCAGCGCTTCCTTGATGCGCTCCCAAATGGCGAAGCCGTACGGACGGATAACCATGCAACCGCGCACGGGCGCGTAGTCCACCAACTCGCTTTTGAGAATCACGTCTGTGTACCATTGGGCAAAATCCACGTCGCGCGGGGTGATGTGCTCCACGAAGCCTTGTTTTTTTTCGTCCGCCATGTTGCGTCCTCCTTCAACGTATGCAAAAAGGTTCCTTTCGCTCCCGACGCGGCCAAAGGCCATGCGCTGGGACGAAGGGAGCCTTCGCGGTACCACCCGGCTTAAAGCGCTTGCGCGCTTTCGCTCGTTCTTGGCTCTGTAACGGGAGCAAGCCGTCGGGGATTGGCCGATGAAAGCCGCCGGTGGGATAAGCCGCACGCTGCGCCGCCGTCCTTGCAGCCTAAGGGGACGGCTCTCTGAGGGCGCGGCCGTACGCCGGGCCGCGGCAGCGCGGCCGGGCCGCGCTTGGAATATTGTAGCATAGTCTTGCGGCTTTTGCAATGCTTAGAACTGGAAGTAAATGAATTGCGCCGCGTCAAAACCCACTCCATACTGGCCAAAGAGCAGGATGATCATCACGCCAAACAAATAGGCCGCCCAACGGAACAGCAGGTTTTGTTTTTCCAGGCGTTCGCGCAGGCTGATGCCGCGCTCGTGCGCCAAATCCACCGCCCATAGCGCGGCGATGGCGCATACCAGGATGTCCCACTCCAGCCGGCTGAGGCCCCAGGCGCACAACGAGCCGTCAAAGAACACCCACGGGTCGTTGAGCGTCAGAATTTTTCCCAAAATCTCCAGCGCTTCCTGCACGCTCTGCGCGCGGAAGAACACCCAGCTCAGGCAAATGAGCGCAAACGTCACGATTCGCTGAAACAGGCGGTAGCTGAAGCAATCGCGCTTGATGGGCGCGCGCTCATGCCAGGAGGCCCGCAGGCGTTTGAACAGCCGGTTTTTCATGTCGCCGGCAATTTGAAACAAGCCGTTAAGCCCGCCCCAAACCACGTACGTCCAGTTGGCGCCGTGCCATAAGCCGCTGAGCAGGAAGGTGATCAAAGTATTGAGGTACTTGCGCGCGACGCCTTTGCGGTTGCCGCCCAGGGGAATGTACAGGTAATCGCGGAACCAGGTGGAAAGGCTGATGTGCCAACGCCTCCAAAAGTCGGACACGCTCAGGGCCAGGTAAGGCTGACGGAAGTTTTGCATCAGGTCGATGCCCAGTATCTTGGCGGCGCCCAGGGCAATGGCCGAATAACCGCCGAAATCGCAGTAAATCTGAATGGCGAAAAGCACCGTTGCCACCAGCAGCGCGCCACCGCCGTAGGCGGCGGGCTGGCCGTATACCTGATCCACCAGCACGGCCGCGCGGTCAGCGATGACCATTTTCTGAAAATAGCCCCACAGCATGACCATTGCGCCGCTTTTGACCTGCTCCGGGTCAAAGGGACGCCGGCGCTTGAGCTGGTTGAGCAGGCTGGCGCTGCGTTCGATGGGCCCGGCCACCAGCTGCGGAAAAAAGCTCACGAACAGCGCGTAGGAAAGCAAGTTGCGCTCCGCGGGCAGGACGCCGCGGTACACGTCCACCGTATAGCCCAGCGCCTGAAAGGTGTAAAAGCTGATGCCAACCGGCAACAGCACGTCTACCGCCGGCGGCCTCCAGCGGACGCCCCAGGCGGACAGCAGCCCCACCAGCGACTCAGCCGCGAAGGTATAGTACTTGAAGAAGAACAGAATGCCAAGGTTGAGCGTAAGGCACAACCCCACGTACAGCCTCGGATCATGGATCCAGCCTGCTTTTCCCGCGTCGCGGGCGGCACGGCACCAGGCGATCAGCCGTCCGCAAAGGTAGGTGGCCAGGATGGAGGTGAGCATCAAAAGCACGTAGGCGGGGCTCCAGCACATGTAGAATACCAGGCTGGTCACCAGCAGCCACAGGCCGCGCGCCCGATGCGGCAACAGGAAGTTGACGACGAGAACCGCCGGGAAAAACACCAAAAATGGCGCGGAATTAAACAGCATCGTCCGTCCTCCCTTCCTTACGCCGCGGGTAGACTCATGTCGAAGGTGCCGAATTGGATCAGCGATTCGTCCAGGAGGGAATAAACGCTAAAGCTGAGTCCTTCCAGGCCGTGGCCGGCGCGCGCGCCGTCGACCGTCCATTGCACGGTGCCGCCGCCGCCCATAAAGCGCACGAGAAACCCGTCTAGGGAAAGCGTATAGTCCAAGCCCTGCGCAGCGTAGCGCGCTTGCAATACCTCGCCGCCGCGCACAATGGCGCTGAACGTTCCGTCGCGCGCAGCCCGCCATGTTTCAAAGGCGTCCGAGGAGAGGCCTAGCGTATCGCGCAGCAGGTCAAAAAGCGCTTCCGTCGCGCCTTCGCCCATCGCGCCTTCGGCCGATACGAAGATCAGGTAGTCCTCGCCCAACGTCGCCGCTTGGCGCACATATTCCGAAGCTTCGAACACACTAGCCAAGCAAGTAGCCGTGTGCAGCTGGTCGTCGGAACCGGCGTTGTCACGCCAGGGCGCATAGCGCGCGTCGTCGCTCAAGCGGCGGTCTGGCAGGTCGTAATGCGCTTGCAGGTACTGGCCCCAAAAGTCGGTATGGGCAATCGCGCCTTCGTGGTTGAGATGGCCGATGTCGCGCAAAAATTCGGGCGATGCCAGAGCTTCGGGCCCTTCCACCCAGGAAATGCCCCGCTCCTGGCAATACCGCGCCACCGCCTCAAACTGTATCCGCTCGGCGTCGTTGGCCATGTAGGGCGTGGCGTAAAGCACCAGCGGCAGGTCGCGGGATTGACACAGGCTTACAATGCGGTCCAGCGCCTCCACCGTCGTGTCCAGCAGCCGAACCTCGTCGAGCTGCTCGTCCGTAAAAGTCCAGAAAAACCCGTTTTCGTAGGTCTCCAACGCCGCTTCCTGCGTATAGGCGCGGCGGTTGATTCTGTCCTCGGTCAGGGTTTCGTTGCTGTACATGTAGCCAAAGCTCTGCGTCAGGCGGTTTTCTCCCCAAAGGTAACGAAAGCTGGAACGGTCGATGTCGCCATAACGGGAATGCAGCCGGGCAATTTGCAGCACGGACTCGTCCGCAATGCGCTGGGTGAGAAACAAATCCACTATCGCCGCCGGCTTGACGGGACTGCCCAGGGGTAGCCAGCGCGCCAGGCCCGTGGCCGTGTTAAAGGCCGTGTTGCCATCCGGGTATTCGCTCGCCAGGCCCAGGGCGATGGCGTTGGCGACATAATGGTAACAGTAGGGCGCGGCCGCCGGATAGACATCCAGCACCACCACCTTGGGATCCTGCCGCAGCAAGGCTTCGTACAGCTCCCAATAGGTGGCGCTCAGCCCGATGGCGTTGCCGGTGACCATGGTACTGGTAATGCCGTAGGCGTCATACAAATGCTGAGGCACGACGCCCATATGAAAATGCGAAGTGCCCAGCCAAAACACGTCCACGCTGTTGCGCGGCAGGTGATTGAGAGCGGACGCCGCCTGCATAATATCGTCGCCGCTGTCCAACAGCGTGCCCGTGAGATTCATCAAACCGGCCAGCAGGCATAGAAACACCGCCAGTTTGAGCCAAAAGATGCCTTTGCGTCGCATTGACACGCTCCCATCCGGGCGCCATCAGTCGCCCATGACTCGTTGAAGGAATTGTCGCTTGCGGCTTCATTTTCAAAATGAAAGACAGAAATGGCCGCCTCCCTTCGAACGGGATGCCGCACGTTTCTGCAAAAGCCACACAGGGCATTATAAAGCATTCGACAATTCCTGTCAAACGTTGAGCCGCCCCGAAGGGCGGCTCAGAAAGGGGAATCTGCGTTACGCTTTTTTGGGCTTCAGGCGGCCCTGCTTTTTGCGGTTGACGCGGTATTGCTCCAGCAGCGCCCACACGTGGCCGTTGATGAGGTTGGCGGAATAGACGCCCGACAGGATGCCCACAATGATGGGCAGGCTGAACTCGCGGATGGCGTCTACGCCCAGGATATAGAGCGTCACGATGGTCACCAGGGTGGTGAGGGTGGTGTTGATGGTGCGGCCCAGGCATTCGCGTACGGAGACTTCAACCACTTTGTCGCGCGCTTGACCGGCCAATTCGGGCTTTTTGTTGTTTTCGCGGATGCGGTCGAAAATGATGATGGTGTTGTTGATGGAGTAACCTACGATGGTAAGCATGGCGGCGATGAAGGAGGAGTTCATCTGAATCACACCGCGCAGCAGTACCATGAAGGAAAGCATGATGAACACATCGTGCAATAGGCCGATTACCGCCGCCAGGCCGGAGGCGAAGTCAAAGCGCAAGGCGATGTACACCAGCATCAAAGCCGTTGCCAGCAGCACGCTGATCACAGCGTTGCGCACCAGGGTGGCGCCGGCCACGGGGCCGACATAGCTGGCGGTGGCGTTATCGGTATCCATGTTGGGATAGGAAGGCAGCAGGGCCTCTTCCAAAGCCAGCTGCAAATCCTGAATTTCGTCTTCGCTGGCCAGCTGAGGAATGCGGATTTGCGCGATGGATCCGTTCTCGCCGGAGACGGAAACGCTAAAACCGCTTAGCCCTTGAACGCTCAGGGCGTCGGACACGTCGTCCACGCTGAAGGTCTGTCCCATGTTGTAGCTAATGTTCAGGCCGCCCGCGAAGTCGATGCCGTAGTTGATGCCGTAGCCCAGCAGGGACATCACCAGCGCGATCAGCATGATCGCCGCCGAAATCATAAGGCAGACATGGAAGCGATTGCGGATTTTCATATTACTTCGCCTCCTTTGCAAGGGTCGGCGTCTGTGCGTCGCGCAGCGACACAAAGAGCTCGGTTTTGGTAAATACGCGCACGAAGCGCTGAATCAGGAAGCGGGTAATGACGATGGCGGTGAGCATGCTGGTCAGCACGCCCAACAACAGCGTCGTACCAAAGCCCTTGATGGAACCCGTGCCGTGGAACAAAAGCACGACAGCGGCGATGATGGTGGTCACGTTGGCGTCAAGCACAGCGCTCATGGCGTTTTTGAAGCCGATGCGCACGGCGTGAATCATGGGTCGGCCGGCGCGGGCTTCCTCTTTGATGCGCTCAAAGATTACCACGTTGGCATCCACGGCCATGCCAATGCCCAGGATGATACCGGCAATGCCCGGCAAGGTCAGCTGAATGCCCGGCACCACGGCGATGAAGAGGAACAGCAGGATGATGTAAATGCACAGCGCCCAGGCAGCCACCACGCCGCAAAGACGGTAGCGCACAATCATGATAAGCATCACCAGCAGGGTGCCGATCATCGCGGCGCGAACGCTGGTGGACAGCGCATCCACGCCCAGGGTCGCGGAAATGGTATCCAGCTTGTCCTGGCGCAGCTCCAGCGGCAGGGCGCCGCTTTGCAGCTTGAGGCAGATGTCCTCCACCTGCGCCTGGGTAAAGCTGCCGGTCACCAGCACGTTGCCGCCGTAGATGGCCTGGTTGACCGTCGCGCTCATCAGCTCGACGCCGTCAAGCATAATGGTAATGTTCTTGCCGACGCTCTTGGCGGTCATGTCGCCAAACAGCTCGGCGCCTTCGCTGGTCAGGGTGAAGCTGATGGCGGGATTGACGCCGCTTTCATCCTTGGTCGGCGCGGCGGTCTGAAGGTGACGGCCTTCCATGAACACGTTGCCGTCGGGATCCAAAAACTCCAGCTTCGCGGGCGAACCGATGAGATCCAGCACCGCGGCCGGGTCGGTCACGTCGGGGATTTCCACGCGAATGCCGGTGGTTCCCAGCTGGCTTACGGTCGCTTCCGTAAAGCCCTTTTCCGTCAGACGTTCGGAGATGACGCTCATGGTGGTGCTGAGCAGCACGTCAAAGTTGTAGCCCTGTTCGCGCATCTCGTCGCTCATGGACGCCTCGTATTCCACGTAGACGCCGCCCTGCAAGTCCAAACCCAGGGCGATGGACTGCGGCCAGTTGTTTACATCATCGGTGGGCAGCCAGGGCAGGAGCTTGTACAGCCCGCGGCTGTCCAACCATGCGCCGTTCATGCCCAGGTAGCCCACGGCCAGGGTTAGCACCAGGGCAACGCACAGCGCAAAGAGAGAAACGCTGCGCTTGCTGAGCTTTTTGCGGCGGCGGTTGTTGACTTTCATGAATGGTCAGCCTTCCTTTCATAGCGATCATGGCAAGGGAAACGCCGGAAAGGTCGGCTGGTCAACCGCCTGCGATTTCGGGGCGGAAGAGTTGATAGACGCTGCTCACATAACGCGCCTGGCAAACCACGCGGCCGTTGGCGTCGCAGGAAAAGGGCGTGGGGGAGAGGTTGGCGCCGCCGTCCACGGCAGGCACGACCAGGGCGCGCTCCGGCTGGCGTCGCACGAAAGGCAGGCTGCCTGCCGGTTCCGTCGAAGGCGCGGGACAAAGCGCAAAAGCCGTCACCGCGCGTGCGGGCTCGGCCGGAAGCTCCGTCGCCTCCGTCTCGGGCTCCGCCACCACCAGGGCGCTGAGCAGCAGCAAAAACAGCGCGGTGAACAAAACGCCCGTTAAGACCTTGCGCATTTTGTTCACCGTCCTGTCTTGCAAATTTTGCCGTACTTATGCACGCAAAGCCATTATACCGGATGGACGGCTGCAACGTCAAGGTTGGGCTTCATCCATCCGTCAGGGGGCGTTAAGCCTCAACCCTCGTCGACATAGCCCAGCGTGCGAAGATCCGTCGGGCGGTCGCGCCAGTTTTCACGCACCTTGACCCACAGCTGCAAGTGAACCCGCACGCCAAGCAGCGCTTCGATATCCGCCCGCGCCTCCTGGCCGATGCGTTTGAGCATGGCGCCCTGCTTGCCGATGATGATGCCCTTGTGCGCCGCGCGCTCGCAATACAGCGTGGCGTGGATTTCCGTCAGGCCGTCCCTGAGCGCGGTCATGGACATCATTTCCACGCCGATGCCGTGAGGCACCTCGTCGCGCAGGTGCAACAGCGCCTTTTCGCGGATGATCTCCGCGCACAGCACGCGCTCCGGCTGGTCGGTCATGGCGTCCTCGGGGAAATAACGGGGGCCTTGAGGCAGATAGGCGGCCAGCAGGTTCTTCAACGCCTCCAGCCCGTCGCCTGTTTTGGCGCTGACGGGGATGATGTCGTCGTATCCGGCGCTGGCAAAGGAGGCGATGAGCTCCAGCAGGTTTTCGTGGGGCAGCAGGTCGATCTTGTTGAGCACCAGAGCTTTTTTAACCGGCTGGCGGCTCATTTCCTCGACCACAGCGCGATCCTGACGGCCTACCGCGGAGGCGTCCGCCAGCACCATCAGCGCGTCGATGCCGCTCAGGGCGTCGCGGGCGCATTTCATCATGTATTCGCCCAGGCGGTTGCGCGGCGTGTGCAGGCCCGGCGTATCCAGGAATACCATTTGCTCCCCGGGCCGGCTCAACACGCCCATGATGCGGCTGCGCGTGGTTTGGGGTTTGTCGGAAACAATGGCGACCTTTTCGCCCACCAGCGCGTTCATCAGCGTGCTTTTGCCCACGTTGGGCCGGCCGACGATGGCGATAAAACCCGAATGAAAAGCAGCCATGGCGGTTCTCCTCAGGCGTTGATGTCTTGGGGGCCGAAGCCGTGCGGCAAAAGCTGGGATAGGGTTGTCTTTTCGACCCTTCCGTCCCCCCAAGTTACCAGGATGCGCAAATCGGGCGCAAACTCGTGAAGAGCCTGGCGGCAGGCGCCGCAGGGATAGGGCGCGGAAGCGACGCTGGCG
Organism: Candidatus Limiplasma stercoravium; assembly: GCA_018715175.1. Taxonomy (GTDB): domain Bacteria; phylum Bacillota; class Clostridia; order Christensenellales; family Aristaeellaceae; genus Limiplasma; species Limiplasma stercoravium. The sequence continues at coordinate 194 of DVME01000077.1, read as the reverse complement.
ATGGCGATGGCGCAAAAATCGCGCTCGCCTTCGCTGACGGCTTTGAACAGCGCCGTGCGCTCCGCGCAGTTGGATAGCCCAAAGCTCGCGTTTTCAATGTTGCAGCCCTGATATACGCGGCCGTTGGCGCACAAAAGCGCCGCGCCCACGGGGTAATGGCTATAGGGGCTGTAGCTGCGCTCCATGGCTTGCCG
>DVME01000076.1 GCA_018715175.1 Candidatus Limiplasma stercoravium | reverse complement strand
GGGTCGCTTTGCCACCTTCGGTGGCAACAGCCCACTGGGCTGACGCTTCCCTCCGTCCCCTCCGAGCTGCCTTCCGAACCCAGCGACATGCGCGGTGGGTTCGGAATCCTTGCGCAGCAAGGTTTCCTTGCACGTTTCCCCGGCCGCGCCGAAGGCGCAGGGGAAACGTGTTTTGGCGGAAAAGGCCGCCGCAGGCGGACTTTTTTGACAAGCTGAAGCGCCCGGCTAACCGCCGGGCGCTTGGTTTAGCGAAACATCCGTTCCAATTCCTCGTACTTTTCATGGGTTATCAGCGCATCCTGGCGCGTACCCTCCAGGCGAACCACGTAAGTCCAGCGGCCATAAGGCGTAATGTCGCGGATGTGGTTGAGATTGATAATATAGCTTTTGTGGCAGCGGAAGAAAGCGTCGCTGTGCAGCCGTTCCTCCATTTCGCTCAGGGAATCGCTGGTGACGTAGCGCCCGTCGTTGAGGGTGTAGAGCACCGTGGCGCGATCCTCGCGCTGCACCAGCAATATGTCCTTCAAATCCAGAAACGTTACGCCGTCGCGGTGCCGCAGCATCAGCCGCCCGTCGGCCACCCGCGGCCGGCTCACCGGCGGTTCCAGCGGGCGCATACCCCGCAGCATCAGGCGATCCCGCGCGCGCTCCAGCGTTTGGATGACGCGCTCCACCTTAAAGGGCTTCATGAGGTAATCAAAGGCATAGACCTCAAACGCGTCGCCCCGGTAGTTCTCGTGGGCGGTGGCAAAGATGATGATAATGGACGGATCCATGTCCTCGATGGCGCGGGCACATTCCACGCCGCTCATCCCGGGCATTTCCACATCCAAAAACACGACGTTGGGCTTGAGTTTTTCGGTCAGCGCCAACGCGGTCTCCCCATCCGCGGCCTGCCCCGCCAGCACAAAGCCCTCCACACGGCTGACGATTTTGCGCATCACGCTGCGCATGCCTTCGTCGTCGTCGGCGATCAATACGCGCAGATCCTCCATGTTCTCTCGTTCCTTTCCGCGTCTCCCTCAGCGCCGGTACAGCCGCCCCCATTTGCGCTGCGCGGGGCGCGTGAGAATCTCGCTCATCACTACGCCTTGCAAGATCGTTTGCGCATTCATTTCCAGCCTCGGGCCTGCGTACTCCGGCGCGTCGTAGGCGGTGGGCGTAGCTGCGGGGCGAACTTTGGCGTGTCCCAGCGAGGGATCGCAGGTATCGCGGCCTTCCATGCTGGGCGATGCCGTACTGCCGCTGATTACCGGGCGCGCAGGGGGAGCAAAGGGCGTGGTCGGCTGAAGGGGCTTATGCGGCGATGCGTGCCCCAGCGACGGGTCGCAGGTATCGCGGCCTTCCATGCTGTCCGCGCCCAGGCTGCCGCTTGACGCCGGGCGCGCGGAGGGCGTTTTGCCGGCTGTCGTTTGGCGGACGGTCTGCGGCTTCGCGGCTTTCTTCTTTTTGCCACGTTCCGACAGCGCTTGCACTAGGCCCAGAACCAGCAGGATGATGATAATGCTTTCCATGTTCCGGCCTCCCACCGATTTGGACGGCCGGGGCCGTAAGGCCCCGGCGCAAAAGGGTTACTTTTTGTTGTGATCGTCCGCGGGATTGACCGGCGGCACGCTGGCTTTGGCAATGCTCTCGCGCATGCCGGTATCCGCCACCACGTTTTGCAGCTGATAATAGTCCATAACGCCCAGTTTGCCTTCTCGCAGGGCTGTGGCCATGGCCTTGGGCACCTCGGCTTCGGCCTCGACCACGCGCGCGCGCATCTCCTGCACGTCGGCTTTCATTTCCTGCTCGCGCGCCACGGCCATGGCGCGGCGTTCCTCGGCGCGCGCCTGGGCGATGCGGCGGTCGGCCTCCGCCTGATCCATCTGCAATTGGGCGCCCACGTTGCGGCCCACGTCCACATCCGCGATGTCGATGGAAAGAATCTCATAGGCAGTACCGGCATCCAGGCCCTTGTTGAGCACCGTGCGGCTGATCAAATCCGGGTTTTCCAAAACCTGCTTGTGCGTCTCGCTGGAGCCCACCGTGGTGACAATGCCTTCGCCGACGCGGGCGATGATGGTTTCTTCACCGGCGCCGCCTACCAAGCGCTCAATATTGGTGCGCACGGTCACCCGCGCTTTGGCGCGAAGCTCGATGCCGTCCTTGGCAATGGCCGCGACAACCGGCGTCTCAATGACCTTGGGGGTGACGCTCATCTGCACGGCCTGCAGCACGTCGCGGCCGGCCAGGTCGATGGCGGACGCCTTTTCAAAGGGCATTTCAATGTTGGAGCGCTGCGCGGCGACGAGCGCGTTGATCACGCGATCCACGTTGCCGCCTGCGAGGTAGTGCGTTTCCAGCTTGGAAAGGGTAACGTCCAGGCCGGCTTTGCGCGCCTTGATGAGCGGCTCCACCAGGCGCTTGGGCTGAATGCGGCGCAAGCGCATGCCGATGAGCGAACCGATGGAGATATGCACGCCGGCTGCCAAGGAGGTAATCCACAGTCCCAACGGAACAAAGCGCAAAAAGATCAGTACCAGGATCAGGGCGACCACGATGGCCAGGACGATCCATACCAGCGTGCCCATACCGCTGTCGGAGGCATAGGCGTTTTGGTTGACGAAGGAAACCGCGGACATGAGCAGGGATTGCACCGACATGATGATTCCTCCTTAAAGTCAATGTTCCTTAGGTTCGAGGCGATTGCTCGGACTCAAGCAGCTTGCGCACCACCACGCGCGGGCCTTCCACGCGATCCACCCGCACGCGGGTATCCTTGGGCATGTATTCGCCGTCGGCGACCACGTTAAGGCGGATGCCGTCCACCTCGGCCATTCCCACCGGCCGAAGCACGGTCAGGGTAACGCCCTCCTTGCCCACGAACACTTCCATGTCCTGGGTCGCCACGTAACCGTCCGTCGCGCTTTCAGAGTCGTTGAGAATCATGGGCGATTTGGACAGCCTGCCCTTGTTGACGGATCGCAGGGCAAGCGACACGGCAATGGCGACCAGCGCCAAAATCACCAGCGTCATGCCCAAGGCCGTCAGACCGCCGTGCCAGAGGTAGGTCAGCACGATGGCTACCACCTCCAAAATGATGCCCGCGATGCCCGGCAGTCCGAAGCCCGGCATGAAAACCTCCACCACCAACAGCCCCATGCCCAGTACGAAACAAATCAAAATGGGCAGGTTTTCCAGTAGGATTTCCCACATTGTTGCATCCCTCCCGCCAAAGAACTGCTTACAGCCTCAGCCTAGCACACTTGGCCCGCCGCGTCACCCCCGGCGCGCCGTAGCATACATGCCGGGCGCTCAAATGTCACCCGGCGCGTCCGAGCCTTCGCCCAGCGACGCGGCCAAGGCGCGCAGGTCTGCGGCGTAGACGGTTTTCAAAGCCGGGTTGTAGATGACGGACGCGGGGTGATACAGCGAAAACAGCGGCAAGGTAAAGGCAGCGGCGTCCGGGGCTTGCACCACCGCGCGGCTCCAGGCGCCGTGGCGACGGCCCACGCTATCGGCAACAAAGGCGCGAAGGGCCACATTGCCCAACGTCACCAGCGCCTTGGGCCGCACCAGCGCGACCTCGCGCATGAGCCAGGGCGTAAACAGCGCGCGTTCCTCCAGGGAAGGCGGACGGTTGACGATACGCCCGGCAGCGCTGAGCTTGGTGGGGCGAATCTTGACGACGTTGGTCACATACAAATCCTCGCGCCGCATGCGCAGCGCCTGCAAAAACGTCTCCAGGTTTTTGCCGGCCTTTCCCACAAAGGGGCGTCCCATGAGGGCTTCCTGCTCGCCGGGCGCTTCGCCGATGAGCATCAGCACGGGACGATCCCATCGTCCGTCGCCAAAGACGAGGGGTTGGGGGCCTTCCGTGCCCAGCCTGGCAAAAAATGCCGAGCAATCCCGGCGGTAACGTTCCATGGGCGTCATGCTTCGTCCTCCCTGATCAAATCCGGGTACAGCTCTCTTTCGCACAGGCAGGCGCGCAGGCGTTTGAGGTCGCTCCAAGCCTCGGGCTTTTTGGCCGGATCGCGCAAAAGGGCCGAGGGATGATAGGTGGCGAGCACCTGCACGCCTTTTAGATCGCGCCATTGCCCGCGGCAGCGGGTGATGCGCTCCTGCGGCCCCAGCACCGCGCGCACAGCGGTCGCGCCCAAAAGCAAAATCACCTTGGGCCGCACCAACGCCACCTGCGCGCGCAAATGCTTGAGGCAGGCGGCCGCCTCCTCGGGCGTGGGCGGACGGTTGCCCGGCGGTCGGCACTTGAGCACATTGCAGATGTACACGCGCTCCCGCGGCAGGTTGATGGCCTCCAGCATGCGCGTCAAAAGCTGTCCCGCCGGGCCGACAAACGCCAGACCTTGCCGGTCTTCCTGCTCCCCGGGCGCCTCGCCGATGAGCATCAGCGGCGCGTGCCAGTCGCCCTGGCCCATCACCTTGCCCCGGCAGGTCGCATACAGGCCGCAAGCCTGGCAGTCATGGATATTGTGCCAAAGCGTTTCCCAGGAAATACGCATGGGCGGCTCCCTTCGGGGCTATTGCAGCCCGCTTTGAAACAGCGTCAAGGAATGCAGGATGTCCGCTTCCAACCAGTTGATCAGCCCCAGCAAAATCGCCACCAGCAGCAGGATGACCGCCGCGCCCACCAGAATGCTGACCATGTTGAACACGCCCATGGCCACGCGAAAATGCGTCGCGCCGTCGGCGGCCTGGTGCTCGTAGGAGTATTCGTCGGGATCGCCGTCGCTTTCGTATTCGCCCGGCTCGTCCTCATAGCCGTCCTGCGGCGGCTCGTCATAGGGCTCCAGCACGTCGCCCAGCTCGATGGGTTCCTCCTCGTAAACGTCTTCCGCATAGGGGTCGTAGGGCTGATTGCGATCGTCCATGCGCCTCACCTCCTGTCCCATAGAAAAAACGAACCGTTACACATAATCCATCCAGGGGGCCGCCTCGTCCGGGCGGCCGGTCAGGGCGCCGCGCGTTTCCAATCCCGCAAAGCCCTGCGAGCGCAGCGCCTCGTAAAGCACGATGGCCACGGAGTTGCTGAGGTTGAGGCTGCGCGCCTGGGGAATCATGGGAATGCGCACACAGCGGTCATACGCGCGGCTGAGCAGGCTTTCGGGCAGGCCGCGCGTTTCCGGGCCAAACACCAGATAGTCGTCGGGTTCATAATGCGCCTGCGTATAACAGCGTTGCGCCTTGGTGCTCAAAAAATGCATCCGCGCGTGGGGATGCGCCTGACAAAAGGCGTCGAAGCTCGCATGCACCTCGTAGCGCACCAGGCTCCAATAGTCCAGGCCCGCGCGCTTGAGGTACTTGTCGGCCAGCGAAAAGCCCAGCGGCTCGATCAGATGCAGCGTAGAGCCCGTCGCCGCGCAGGTGCGGGCGATGTTGCCGGTGTTTTGCGGGATTTCGGGCTGATAAAGCACAACGTTCATGACACACGACCTTTCCGACATCATTGTACCGTGCCGCGCCGCATTTTTCAACTGATGGATACGCGCTCGCTCAGCCGCTCCACCAGCGCTGTCGCCCGGCGCGAGACCTCGCGCCATTCCTCCGCGCGCGCGGGATCGCCTTCCAGCTCCCGGGCGCATTCGGCCGCGGCGTAAAGCAGCGGCAAATCGCCGTAAGCCGCCGCGCCGCCCGGCATCAACGCCTCGCCATGCTGACGGGTGCCCAGCAGCTCTCCGGGCCCGCGCTGTTCCAAATCGGCGCGGGCGACCTCAAAGCCGTCGTTGGTCGCGGCCAGGGCGCGCAGGCGGTCATTGGGCTGGGTCAGCAAAAAGCACCAGCTTTGAAGGCTTCCGCGCCCCACGCGGCCGCGAAGCTGGTGCAGCTGCGCCAGGCCGTAGCGCTGCGCGTCCTCTACGATCATGAGCGTGGCGTTGGGCACGTTGATACCGACTTCCACCACGGTGGTGGACACCAGCACCTGCGTTTTGCCCTGGGCAAAGGCGTCCAGCGCCGCCTCCTTTTCCGCCTGGGGCTGCGCGCCGTAGGTCAGCCCCACGCGCAAGCCCTTGAGCGGCCCGGCGGCCAGCTCCTGGGCATAGGCGCGCGCGGATTTCAGCTCGCCCTCGCCTTCCGTGGCCAGGGGACAAACCACGAACGCCTGCCGCCCTGCCTGCGCCTCCCGTCTGACGAAGGCGTACAGATCCGCGCGGCGTTCGTCGGGAACGATGCGCGTAGTCACCGGCGTGCGGCCCGGGGGAAGCTCGTCGATGAGCGAAAGATCCAAGTCGCCAAACATCACCAACGCCAGCGAACGCGGTATGGGCGTGGCGGACATGACCAAAAGATGCGGCGCGCGCCGGCCGTCGCTGCCTTTTTGCATGAGCGCCGTGCGCTGGGTCACGCCAAAGCGGTGCTGTTCGTCGGTGATGCACAGGGCCAGGCGGTCGTAAACCACGCCCTTGCCGATGAGCGCATGCGTGCCGACGATGACGCGCCAGGTTCCGTTGCGGAGGTTTTCAAGCGCCTGGCGCCGCTGGGCGGCCGGCATGCCGCTCACCAGCAGCCCGCAGCCCAGACCGCGCTCCTCGAAATAGGGCCGCATATCCCGGTAATGCTGCCGGGCCAGGATGTCCGTAGGCGCCATGAGCGCGCATTGATAGCCGGCTTGCGCGCACAGGAGCATCGCGCCCATGGCCACGGCGGTCTTGCCGCTGCCCACATCGCCCTGCACCATGCGCGCCATGGCGCGATTTTGGGCCATGTCGCAGGCGATTTGCGCCAGCGTGCGCTGCTGGGCGGCCGTGGGCGCAAAGGGCAGCGAAGCCCAGTACGCCTCCAGCGCGGCGGCGTCGGACGCAATGGCAGGCGCCTGCCCGCGCCAGGTGCGCATGGAGCGCACGGCGGCCTGATAGAGCAGCATCTGCTCAAAGGCGAAACGCCGCCCGGCCTGCTTTGCCTCGTCCATGCTTTGCGGCGCATGCAGCGCGCGGATCGCCCGCGACCACGGCCACAGCCCATAGCGCGCCCGCACCGCGTCGGACAGGGTTTCGGGGCAAAGGGCCTCCACCTGTTGCAGCGCTTGGGCCACAATGCTGCGATGCACGCGCTGGGGCAGGCCTTCGATGGGACGGTAGGTCGGCACGATGCAAAGCTCGTGCTCGACGCTGGGGTTTTGCAGCTGTTTGCGCCCGCCGTACGCCTCCACCCGGCCGTAGAGAGTCAGCCGCAAGGCATTGTTGAGGTGATCGCGCATCCAGGGCTGATTGAACCAGCAGGCGGTGATTTGGCCGGTTTCGTCGGCAAAGGTACACGTCACGCGCGACAGGCGCCCGTGGCGCGACAGCCTGGCCTCGCTGCGACGGTTGAGGCACAGGCATGCCGACGCGCCGGGCTGAACCTCGGCCACGGTCAGCGGACGGCTGAGATCTTTATAGGAAACGGGAACCGCGTATAAAAGCTCACGCAACGAGTCGATGCCCGCTGCGTGAAGCGCCTGCAATCTTGTTTTGCCAATGCCGTCGAGTTGCGAAAGCTCCATGCTCACTCCACGGATACCAGGTAGTAATACAGCGGCTGCCCGCCCATTTGCATTTCCACGTCGCAGTCGCCGTACATGTCGGCCAGCTCTTCGGTGAGAGAGCGCGCGTCGTCGGGAGAGGTGTCTTTGCCGTAGTAAACGGTAATGAGCTCGTCGTCCTCGGTGATGATTTCGCGCATGAGATCGCGGGTGACATCGTGGATGTTGCTGCCCACGGTATGGATTTTGCCGTTATACAGCCCGATGATGTCGCCTTCCTTGATGTGCAATTGATCGACTTCGGAGTCGCGCACGGCGTAGGTGACGGTGCCGGTGCGGACGCGCTGGGCGGCCTCGTCCATATGGCGGGCGTTTTCCTCGACGCTCTGCTCGGGCTGGAAGGCCACCGCCGCGGCGATGCCCATGGCCACGTTCTTGGTGGGAATCACCTCGACGCGCTTGTCCTCGCACAGCTGGGCGGCCTGCTGCGCCGCGAGGATGACGTTGCCGTTGTTGGGCAAGACAAAGACGGTCTTGGCGCGGGTTTTTTCGATGGCCGCGGACAGATCCTCGATGCTTGGGTTCATGGTCTGCCCGCCTTCAACGATGTGATCCACCAGCAGGTCGGCGAAGATGTGGTTGAAGCCTTCGCCCAGGGAAACGGCCACCATGCCGTAATCCTTCACCGGTTCTTCGGCGGCCTTTTCCTCGGCGGCGGCCTGGTTGTCCCGGCGCTGCTGGAGCATGTTTTCAATCTTGAGGTTGACCAGTTCGCCCAGGCTCAGGCCGTAATCCAGGGCCTTTCCGGGCTCGTTGGTATGCACGTGAACCTTGACCAGGCTCAGATCGCCCACCACCAGCACGCAGTCGCCGATGCGGTTGAGGCGGCGGCGGAAGGAGTCGATATCCTCCTCCAGGATGTCGGGGTAGAGGTTTTGCACGCAAAACTCCGTGCAATAGGCGAACTTGATTTCGCCAATGGCGTTATGGTCGTCGTCAAAGACCGCGGCGCCGTCGGCGGCAAACTCCATTTTTTCGGTGGGGATTTCCTCTCCGCGCAGGCAGGCGGCATAGCCCATGTAAATCAGCAACAGCCCGCGTCCGCCCGCGTCCACCACGCCGGCCTGTGTCAGCGCCGGGAGCATCTGCTGGGTCTTTTGCAGGATGGTCTCGCCCGTGGACAAAATGCAGCGAAACAGCGCCTCGTAATCCTCTGGGGCACGTTCGGCCTGTTTGACGGCTTCCTCGGCGATGACGCGAGCCACGGTGAGAATGGTGCCTTCCTTGGGCTTCATCACGGCCTTGTACGCCGTTTCCGCGCCGCGTTTGAGCGCCTGGGCAAACTGCATGGGGGTGATGCGGTCCACGCCTTCCAGCGCCCGGGAAAAGCCGCGGTACAGCTGGGAGGTAATTACACCGCTGTTGCCGCGCGCGCCGCGCAGGGCGCCCTTGGCCAGGGCAGCGGCGGCGTCTCCCGCGTTAAGGTATTCCTTCTGGCTGACCTCCTTGGTGGCGGAGGTCATGGTAAGGCTCATGTTGGTACCCGTGTCGCCGTCCGGCACGGGAAAGACATTGAGCGCGTCGACGGCCTCGCGGTTTTTCTCCAAAAGCGCGGCGCCAGTTACGACCATGTCGCGCAGCAGTACGCCGTCAATGGTTTTGGCTTGGATCACAGGTCTCTCCTCCCGACACCTTAAAGTCAGACGCGAACGCCTTCCACGGAGATGTTCACGCGGCGCACCTTGACGCCCGTCATGCTCTCCAGCTTGTAGCGCACCGTCTCCACAATGGTCTTGCAGACCTCTGCGATGGAGATTCCGTATTCCACGATGATGAACAGGTCCACGTCCAACATGTCGTCCACCAGCTTGAGCTGGACGCCTTTGGAGAGGTTTTCGCGCCCGAGCCATTGCACGAGCCCGTCCTTAGCGCGCTTTGAGGACATGGCCACGATGCCGTAGCATTCCAGCGCCGCGTAGCCGACCACCTTGAGCATGACGTCCTCGGTGATGTAGATCGTGCCGCTATCGTTCTTGATTTTGCACTCCATATCTGACGCCTCCCTGCGCGGCGCATGCGCGCCGCAATGCTGACCCGTGTGAGCACAGGCATGGGTCAAAAGCATTATACATGATTGTTTCACATTTCGCAACTGATTCGCGCAAGGTTTTGGGCAAACGCGCGGCGTAAAAAAGCGCCCCTGTGGGGCGGCTCCTGCCTGTCGAAAAAGTCCGGCTACGCCGGCTTTTTCGACAGGTTTGCGCCGTTTCCCTCTCGCCCCTTTGGGGCTCCCGGGCGGGAAACGGCGTAAGGAAACCTTGCTGC
>DVME01000006.1 GCA_018715175.1 Candidatus Limiplasma stercoravium | reverse complement strand
CTACCGGGGCGCGCAGCTTGTCGAAAAAGTCCGCCTGCGGCTGCCTTTTGCGCCAAAACACGTTTCCCCTGCGCCTTCGGCGCGGCCGGGGAAACGTGCAAGGAAACCTTGCTTGGCAAGGCTTCCGAATCCACCGCACATGTCGCTGGATTCGGAATACCCTTCGGAGGGCTGCGGCCCTCCGAACCTCCCAGAAGGTTTTTTGACAGTCTGAAGCGCCCTACCGGGGCGCGATGCTTTCGCGCTCCACCAGCGTCCAAGGCATGACCAGGCTGTCCGCCGGCTCGCCCGCCATCAGCCGCAAAAGCCGCAAGGCGGCCTGGCGGCCAAAGGCGTCCTTGGGATGGTTCAGCGAGCTCAGCGCGGGACGGCACATGGCGGCGTAAGCGCTGTTGTCAAAGCTGACGACGCTCACGTCGCCGGGCACGCTTAGCCCCGCCTGCCGCAAGCCTTCCAACAGGCCCACCGCCAGCTCGTCATTGTAGCACACCACGCCGTCCATTTCCTGCGCCTTGCGCAGAAACGCCTGGCCCTGCGGACGCTGCCAAAGCGCCTGGCGCGCGCCGGTGTCAAACCACAAAACCTCGCCCTGCGCGCCCGCGCACGCTTCCAGCGCCGACCGGTAGCCCGCGTGCCGCCGCACGCCCTGCATGTCGTCGGCCTTGAACACCCCTCCGATACGCCGCCGCCCCCGGCTTAACAAGGCGTTGGCCGCCATGCGCCCGCCTTCCTCGTCGTCCATGACCACGCGCTCACATCCGCGCAGCTGAGCGTAATAGCCGTTGATGAACACCACGGGGATGTTGCGTTGCAGGATACGCTCGTACAGGGCCGCGTTGGGGCTGTCCAGCGCCGTTTGGCTGCCCTCCACGATCAGCCCGTCCGCCGGCGTTTCCAGCATGCGCTCCAGCAGCCAGCGCTCTCGATCCGAGCGGTTGTAGGTGGCGCAAAGGCTCATGATGCAGTTCTCCGCCGACAGCGTGCGCTCGATGCCGCGCACGATGGAGGGAAAGATATAGTCCGTGATGTAGGTGGTAATCACCGCCACATGCGCCACCCCTGAGCGCCGGCGCGGGCCATGGGTGACGTAGGTGCCGCTTCCCTGCCGGCGAAGCACCAGCCCGTCCTCCTCCAGAAGCGCGATGGCCTGGCGCACGGTTTGCCGGCTGACGCCGTAGCGGTCTTTGAGGGCGGTTTCGGTCATCAGCGCATCGCCGTCGCGGTAGACGCCCTGCGCGATGTCGCGCCGCAGCGCGTCCGCCAGAATGCGGTACTTGGGCTCCAAGGCGGTCATCCTTTCGTGTGGGCGGCCCGGCCGCCCTTTTGCCTCTATAATAGCATGCTTTGCTTTCGGGGAAAATGGATTTTGTCGCGCGCCGCCCCAAAATCCGCGCTAAACCGGCGCCCGCCCGCGCGACAAACGGCCCGGCATTGAAAAAAAGAGAATCGTAGGGGAGGTCACGACGCCATGATGGATTTTGAAGCGACGCTGTCGCGCCTGCGCGAGCATTTTGATTCCGGGGCCACCCGGCCCCTGGCCGCCCGGCTGGACAGCCTGCGCGCCCTGGAGCGCTGGCTGGAACACAACGAAGACGCCGTGCTGGCCGCTTTGCACGAGGATTTGGGCAAAAGCGCGTGCGAAGCGTATCTGACCGAGGTGGCCATGATCCGCCAGGAGCTGCGCCACGCCAGGAAGCATTTGCCCAAGTGGGTCAAGCCGCAGCGCGCGCGCACGGCCCTGGGCCAGATGCCCGGCGCCTGCCGCGTGTACAGCGAGCCCTACGGCGTAGCGCTGGTGATGTCGCCCTGGAATTATCCCTTCCAGCTCAGCGTGGCGCCGCTCATCGGGGCGCTGTGCGCGGGCAACTGCGCGCTTCTCAAGCCTTCGGCCTATGCGCCCGCCACCTCCGCCCTGCTGGAGCGCATGGCGCGGGAAACCTTTGCGCCCGGCCTGGTGACGGTGGTGCAGGGCGGACGGCAAGAAAACGCCGCCCTGTTAGAGCAGCGCTTCGACTATCTCTTTTTTACGGGCAGCCCGCAGGTGGGACGCCTGGTGATGGAAAAGGCGGCCGCGCATCTGACGCCCGTCAGCCTGGAGCTGGGCGGCAAAAGCCCCGTGATCGTCGAGCGCACGGCGGATGTGGCCCTGGCTGCCCGGCGCATCGTGTGGGGCAAGTTTCTCAACGCGGGACAAACCTGCGTGGCGCCGGATTATGTGCTGGTGGAAAGGCGGCTGGAGCAATCCCTCATCGATGCGCTCGTCGCCCAAATCCGCGCGCAGCACACCTCCGCGCCCCTGGCCAACCCGGATTATCCCAAAATCGTCAACGAGCGGCACTTTGACCGCTTGGAGGGCCTGATGCAAAGCGGCGTGGTGCTTCACGGCGGACAGACGGACCGCCGCAGCCTGCGCATCGCGCCTACGCTGCTGACGGACGTGGCCTGGGACAGCCCGGTGATGTCGGAGGAGATCTTTGGGCCGCTGCTGCCCATCCTGACCGTGGACTCGCTGGACGAAGCCATCCGCCGCATCCGGCAGCGGCCCAAGCCGCTGGCGCTCTACCTGTTTACCCGCGACCGCGAGGCGCAGCGCCGCGTGCTGGAGCAGGTCAGCTTTGGCGGCGGATGTATCAACGACACGGTGATGCACCTGGCCACGCCCTATATGCCCTTTGGCGGAGTGGGGGAAAGCGGCATGGGGCGCTACCACGGCAAAGACGGCTTTGACACCTTTTCCCACCGAAAAAGCGTGCTCCGCCGCGGCGCGCGGCCCGACGTGCCGCTTCGCTATGCGCCCTATGGCGAAAAACGCCTCAAAACCGTGCGGCGGCTGCTCTAGCCATCAGCCCTCTTCGTTTTTCCAGTCCTCGAGGCGCTCGATGCGGTCGCCCTCGTTGCCGGTGGCCGGGTCAAAGGCAAACTCGTGCAGCTGTTTGCAGGCGAAGCGCTCGCATTGGCCGCAATGCGCCTTGTGCCGGCTTTCACAGCAGTTTTTGATGGGGCAGGACTTGGCCCAGTAGGGCTTTTTGATGTTCAGACAGCCCGCGCATTTCATGATGTCGCGGTATTTGCATTCGCTGCACAATAGCCCGCAGCGTGATTCCACCATGGCTGGTTCCTCCTTGTGTTGCTTGGCAACTGAGTATAGCAAAGTTTGAAAACCGCGTCAACCGCTTGTGTCTGCGCAGCGCCTTGTGGTACAATAAACAGGCGCCGTGCGCGCGGGAGGTGGACTATGCGGCTGATATCCTGGAACGTCAACGGCCTTCGCGCCTGCCTGACCAAGGGTTTTGGCGAGTATTTCGCCCAGGCGGACGCGGATGCGTTTTGCTTGCAGGAAACCAAAATGCAGCCCGGTCAGGCGGATTTTTCGCCTGCGGGCTATGAGGTTTATTATAACAGCGCCGAAAAAAAGGGCTATTCGGGAACCGCGGTGTTTACGCGGCGCGCGCCGCAAAGCGTGCGCCTGGGCATCGGCGTGGAGGAGCACGACCATGAGGGCCGCGTGCTCACCCTGGAGTTTGAGCGTTTTTTTCTGGTCAATGTCTACACGCCCAACAGCCAGCGCGGGCTGACCCGCCTGGACTACCGCATGACCTGGGAGGACGCTTTTGCCGGGTACCTGTGCGGCCTGGACGCCCAAAAGCCCGTGGTGGTTTGCGGCGACATGAATGTGGCGCACCAGGAAATCGACCTGAAAAACCCAAAGTCCAACGTGCAAAACGCGGGCTTTACGCCGCAGGAGCGCCAGAAGATGACCGCGCTGCTGCAACGCGGCTTTGTGGATACGTTCCGCCTGCTGCACCCTGACGAGCGCGACCGGTATTCCTGGTGGAGCTACATGAGCCGAAGCCGGGAGCGCAACATCGGGTGGCGCATCGACTACTTTTTGGTCAGCGAGCGCATCCGCCACAACGTGCGCGACGCCGACATACTCGATCAGGTGCCGGGCAGCGACCATTGCCCGGTGGCTCTGACGCTGGAAGGGATGGATGAGGAATGAAGCTGCTCTTTGCCTCGGACTTGCACGGTTCCGCTTCGGCGGCGGAAGGCGTGCTGCGCCGCTTGGAGCGTGAGGGCGCCCAGCGCTTGATTTTGCTGGGCGACCTGCTCTACCACGGCCCCCGCAACGACCTGCCGGAGCGCTACGACCCCAAGGCCGTGGTGCGGCTGCTCTCGCAGGCGCCGGTTCAACCCCTGTGCGTTCGCGGCAATTGCGACGCCGAAATCGACCAGATGGTGCTGCCCTTTCCCATTATGGCCGACTACATGCTGCTGCCCTTGGGCGGCGCGGCCTGCGCCTTTGTAACGCATGGGCATTTGTTTAATACCGAATGCCCGCCCCCGCACCAGCCGGGCGATGTGCTCATTCACGGGCACACCCACGTATACGGCGTGTGGCCTCAGGCGGACTACACCTACCTCAACCCCGGTTCCGCCGCTCTGCCCAAGGAAAACCAGCCGCGCAGCTACATGGTCTACCAGGACGGCCGGTTTACCATCAAGGCGCTGGAAAGCGGCGACAAACTGCTGGAATGGGAGATGAACGCCTGATGCGCACCCTGGAGGAGCTTCGCACGTTTTTTGCCGCCGACCGGTTCGCCATGGAGCTATGCGGCATTACCATCGACGCGGTGGAGGCCGACGGCGCCCGCCTGTCCATGCCGCTGACGCCCGCGCACATGAACGCCGGCGGCGTGGCCCAGGGCGGCGCGGTCTACACGCTGATGGACACCGCTTTTGCGGTGGCCAGCAACCTGGAGGAAGGGCTGACCGTAAGCCAAAGCGCCACCATCCACTACCTGCGCCCGGGCACCGGAGAACGCCTCTACGCCCGCGCCGCGCTCCTCAGCGCCGGACGCACCACCTGCCTTTACCGCGTGGAGGTGACCAACGAACGCGGCGACCTGGTGGCCTACGGCACCGAAAGCGGCTTTCGCAAGCCGCCATCTGTGAAGATGGCGTGAACATGCGCCCAAACCCCTTGCCGCAAGCGCGTGCCTGCGGTATAATATCCAAAGTCTGACCATACTTTACAGGATTGGAGAGAAGTCCCATGCGCAAACGCGCTTTGCTGTCCCTGATGCTGGCGGTTGCCCTCATCCTCACGTCCGCCTGCTCCCTGATCATCAAGGATCCCGAGGTGGATAAGGAAACGGTCATCATCGAAGTGGGCGGCCAGAACATTACCAAGCAGGAAGTTCAGGCGCAGATTGAGGCCGTGCACAGCCAGCAGGCCCAAATCTACAGCCAGTACGGAATCAGCTACGATCCCACCAGCGAATACAGCATCGAGTCCGCGCGGGAGCAAGCCATCGAAGCGCTCATCGAGCACACGGTGGAAGAGCAAAAAATCGCCGCGTACGGCTTTGACGTCTACACCGACGAGGAGCTCGCCCAGGCCCAGGAGGATGCCCAGGCTGACTGGGACACCAACTTTGAATGGGTCAAGCTGATGTCCTTTTCCTCTACGGAGCTCACCGGCGACGAGCTGACCGAGGCCGTGGAAGCCAAGATGACCGAGGAAGGCTATCCGACCCTGGAGCAGCTGGTGGAAAGCGCCAAGCACAACCTGTCGCATGAAAAGCTCACGGCGGAGGTCGTCAAGGACGTGACCGTCACCGACGAGGAAGTCCAGGCCGCCTACGACCAGAACGTGGCCGACAGCCAGGCGTATTACCAAAGCGTGCCCAGCGCCTATGCCACCGACGTGTCCAACGGCGTGACGGTGTATTACGTGCCGGCCGGCTACCGCTATGTCAAGCACATTTTGCGCACCTTCACCGACGAGGACGCCGCGGCCATCACCGAGGCACAGACCCAGCTCAGCCAGAAGCAGTCGGAGCTGAGCACGGCGCAAACCTCCCTGGACGCCTTGGGCGAGGACGCCTCCGCAGACGATGAAGAGACCGCCGCTTCCCGCGCAGAGCTGACCGCGTCGGTGGAAACGCTCACCGCCGAGGTGGACGAGTGCCAGGCCCAGGTGGACGCGGCCATCGCCGCCGCCTGCGAGACCCTTCAGCCCACCGTGGATGAAATCCTGGCCCGCATTGAGGCTGGGGAGGACTTTGACGCGCTTGTGGAAGAATACGGCGAGGATCCGGGCATGCAGCAGTCTCCCACCAAGGAGCAGGGCTACCTGGTGAGCGCCCAAAGCACCAACCTGGTCGCCTCCTTTGTCGAGGGCGCGATGGCGCTGGAGAACATCGGCGATGTCAGCCCGGCCGTGATCAGCGACTACGGCATTCACATCATTCGCTATGAAAGCGACGCGACCGAAGGCGCGGTGCCGCTGGAGGACGTGCGCCAGGAGCTCTATGACGACTTGCTGGCTCAAAAGCAGGACGAGGCCTATACCGCGGCGCTGGCTCAATGGGTGGAAGAGGCCAACGTCAAGACCTATGAAGACCGCCTGAACTAACCGCATCGGTTTCCCAGCGGGCGCCCCGAAGGTGGGCGCCCGCTTTGCCGTGCATGGGGAGGATTTCACGGGAGGGGCGCGTTGTATTAAAGCGAATGGCGTGAAGAAAAACCCCAATATTGTGCAAAGGAAAGCCGCGCCGCCGTGAGAATTTCCCACAGAAAAGGAGGGACATGCCGCGATGCTTCGTCTGCTGCTGGTGGAGGATGAGAAAAACCTGCGCGTACACATGCTGGGCGGCGTTCCGTGGGAGCGTCTGGGTATCTGCGCCGTGCAAGGCGCCGCCGGCAGCGACGAGGCCTATGCCGCCTTTGAGACCTTCCAACCCGACATCTTGTTGACGGATATCCGCATCCCCGGAGAAAACGGCATCGAGATGGCGCGGCGCATGCTGAGCAAAAAGCCGGATCTGCGCGTAATTTTCATGAGCGCCTACAGCGACGCCGACTACCTGCGCAGCGCCCTGCAAATGCGATCGGTGGATTATCTGTTCAAGCCCGTGCAGCCAGGCGATTTGGAGGAGGCGCTCAAGCAGGCCATCGCCAGCCGGGATCGCCTC
>DVME01000075.1 GCA_018715175.1 Candidatus Limiplasma stercoravium | reverse complement strand
AATGTCAAGCAATTGGTGGAAAACGCCGTTGCGCGGCGCGCTCAGGGTTGGGCGTCGGCCTCGCCGGGGGAGGCCCGGCGCGTCTGGCCGTCGGAGCCGGCGAGGTACACCTCGGCGGCGCCATCCTTGCCGGCCGCGAAGGGAAACACCCGCAGGGACGTGGCCGCGCCAAAGATGCCCGCGGGCGTGAGGGCGATGAGGCTGACGTCGCGCATGGTTTCGCCCTGGCGCTTGAGGCGCGCTTGCAGCCCACGCAGCGCCCGGACGCAGGCGTCGTGCGGGCCCGCGCCTCGGCGCATGAGGGACACCACCTCGTAGGACAGGCATCCGCGCATGATTTCTTCACCCAGGCCCGTGGCCGCCGCCGCGCCGTAGCGCGCGTCGCAGTAAAAGCCCGAGCCCACCAGGGGCGAATCCCCCACGCGGCCCGGCTCCTTGAGAAACAGGCCCGAGGTGGACGTGCCCGCCGCCATGCGCCCCGCCTCGTCCAGGGCCAGAACGCAGACGGTGTCGTGACCGCGGTAGGGCTGGCGGACGGCGTCGCGCTGCGCCAAGGCTTCGCGCCACCGCGCCAGCGCCTGCGGCGTGCGCAGGTCCTGCATCTCCAGCCCGGCCTCCCGCGCAAAGCGCTGCGCGCCTTCCCCGGCGAGCAGGCAGTTTTCCGCGCGTTCCACAAGCCGCCTGGCCGCGCGGATGGGGTTGCGGATGTTCTGCGCGCTCATCACCCCGCCCAGGCGCAGCGTGCCGCCATCCATGAGCGCGGCGTCCGCCGTCACGCAGCCTTCCCGGTCGGGCAGGCCGCCGAAGCCCACGGAGGTAAACGCCGGATCGTCCTCCACAAAGGCCACGGCCTCCGTGACCGCGTCCAGGCAGTCCGCCCCCGCCTCCAAAAGCCCAAGCCCTCGCGCAACGCCGCCCAGACTCATTCGCCAGGTGCCGATCATCGCCCTCATGCGCGTCCCTCCAGCGTATGGCGCACCGCGCAGATGTAGTCCGCGTCGGTGATGTCGTAGCGATCCTCCGGGGGATAGAGCGCCCCGCCGAAATAGATGTCGGGGCGATGGCGGGTGGAGGCATCTTCCACGCTGCGGTGGCGCGCCAGATGCACCTGGGTACAGCCGGTGGCCTCCGCCACGCGCCGCACGTTTTGAAGCGTAATCCCCGCGCCTGGCAAAATCTCTATCGCGTCCCCGGCAAAGCGGATCATCTGCGCGATGGTTTCCAGCGCGAAAAACACGTCCGGCGCCTGGCCGCTGGTCAGCACGCGCGTCACGCCCAGGCCGATCAGCGTCTCCAGCGCGCGCTTCCAGTCCGGCGTCACGTCCAGCGCGCGGTGAAACACGCACGGCTTGCCCTGCGCCGCGTCCACCAGCGCGCGGCAGCGCTCCTCGTCCACGGTGCCGTCGGGATGCAGGCAGCCGAAGACGATGCCGTCCGCGCCGTGCTCCAAAAGCGCGCGCGCGTCCCATAGCATGGTTTGAAACTCCGCGTCGGTGTAGCAAAAGCCGCCGGCGCGCGGGCGGATCATGGTCATGATGGGAATCTTCGTCTCGCGCTTGGCCACCGCCAGGCTGCCCACGGACGGCGTCAGGCCGCCTTGAAACAGGCTTGCGTTGAGCTCCACGCGATCCGCGCCGCCCTTGGCGGCCTGGATAACGTCGTCGGCCGAGCCGCAGCAGATTTCCAGCAGGATTCGGGACATGGCAAAGCCCTCCTTTTCTTATGAAGAAACTCAAAACCCAGCCGAATCCATCATACCCCAAAACCGCGCCCAAGGGAAGGGGGAAAGCGCGCAAAAAGACCGCCTCCGCCCCTTTGCCCACGGCCAAAAATGTGGTATACTGGCAAAGGCGTATCCTTCAAAACCGCTGAAACGAGGTGTTCTTGCGTGGCCAGCGCACAGCGCGATTCCCTGGAGGCCCTGCGCGCCAAAAAGGGCTTCATCTGCGACATGGACGGCGTTATCTACCACGGCAACATGCTCTTGCCGGGCGTAAGGGAGTTTGTGGATTTTCTGAAAAAAGAAAAAAAGCAGTTCCTGTTCCTGACCAACTCCAGCGAACGCGCGCCGCGGGAATTGCAGCAAAAGCTGGGCCGCCTGGGGCTGGACGTGGACGAGAGCCATTTTTACACCAGCGCGCTGAGCACCGCCGCGTTTTTGAAGCGCCAATGTCCGGGCGGGAGCGCCTACGTGATCGGCGAGCCCGGGCTGGTGGGCGCGCTGTACGACGCCGGCTTTACCATGAACGAGGTCAACCCTGACTACGTGGTCATGGGCGAGACGCATGCCTACAGCTTTGAAAAAATCGAGCGCGCGGTGCAATTGGTGCGCGCGGGCGCCAAGCTCATCGGCACCAACCCGGATCTTACCGGGCCGGTGGAGGGCGGCATTGCGCCGGCGTGCAAGGCGCTGATGAGCCCCATCGAGCTGGCCACCGGCCGCAGCGCCTACTACCTGGGCAAGCCCAATCCCCTGATGATGAAGCACGGCCTGAGCCTGCTCAACGTTACCAACGACGAGTGCGCCATCATCGGCGACCGCATGGATACCGACATCGTAGCCGGCGTGGAAAGCGATATCGACACCGTGCTGGTGCTCAGCGGCGTGACCACCGAGCACGAGATGCACAAATTCCCCTACCGTCCGCGCTACGTGTTAAGCGGCGTGGGCGAAATCGTCCCCGGGTACCGCGCCTGAAAAAAAAGGGCGGCCGTGTCGAAAACCGCACGGCCGCGCTTTTTTGTGGTATGCTTGTCCCGGAATTTGACAGCGGGGAGGGAAACGGCATGGGAGACGATTTTCGCGGGCTGCGACCGCCCGCGCCCGACGCGCTGATGCCTCGGCGCGAAGCGGCGCCTTCGCCGGCGCCGCGGCCCTGGCTTGCGCCGTCCCGCGCGCCGGCGCCCTGCGCGCTGCTCAAGCCGCCGGCCTTGGCGCCCTTTGCGCCCACGTCGCCCCTGAGCCGCCGCGACCAGGACGACGCGGAGGACGACGGCGAGGACGCCGTGCCCACCCGCTTGATGCCCAAGCCCGTATGCGTGCCTCTATGGGACGACGGGCCTAGCCGATAAATATCCGCGCGACGTCCTTAAAGGTAAAAAACAACATCAGCGCCAGCAGCGCCACATAGCCGCACATGTGCACCATCGCCTCCACGCGCTGGCTGACGGGCTTGCGCCGCACGGCTTCCAGCGCCATAAAGACCAAGCGGCTGCCGTCCAGCGCGGGAATGGGCAGGAGGTTGACCAGCCCCAGGTTGATGGAAATCACCACCGCCATGCCCAAAAGCACATACAGGCCGCCCTCCTGGGTGCCCTGCGCCACGACCTGCACGATGCCCACCGGCCCGGAGGTTTGGTCGAGGCCTTCGCCGGTGGTAACCAGCTTGCCCAGCGCCTCCAAAATGGCCGTGGACGAGCTCACGCACAGATCCCACGCCTCGCTGAGCACCAGGTTCGCCGGCAGGGATGTCACGTTTTGCAGCGTTACCCCAATGCGGTAGCGCCCCTCCGCCTCGTCGTAAAAAGGCGTAACGGTGAAGGTCATCGTGTCCTGGCCGCGCTGCACCTCCAGTTCCAGCGCCTCGCCCGGCGCGGCGTTGGAAATGGCCTGCGTGACCTCCTCCACTTCCTCCATGTCCTGCCCGTTGACCGCCAGGATGATATCCCCCGCGCGCAGCCCCGCCGCCTCCGCCGGCAGCCCCGCCTCCACCGAGGCCAGGTTGGGCGGCGCCAGCATCAGCCCGTAGGCCGCCATGAACACCACCGCCACCACATACGCCAGCACCAGGTTCATCAGCGGCCCCGCCGCCACCGAGATCATGCGCTTCCACACCGGCGCCTTGTTGTAATTGCGCGGATCGTCCGCGAGCTCGCCCTTGGGATCGTCGTCGGTATCGCCGTAAAACATGCAGTAGCCGCCCAGCAAGATGGGCCGCAGGCTCAGCAGCGTGCCCGTCTTGCGGCTCTGCCGCTGGAAAATCTTGGGCCCAAAGCCCACGGAAAATTCCTTCACCGGAATGCCCAGCGCACGCGCCGCCGCAAAATGGCCCAGCTCATGCACCGTGATGAGCACGCCCAGCAGTACCAGCGCCACCAGCACATATAGAATCATCATGGCTTGCACCTTCCTCGTCCTTGGATTTGACCGTGTTAGTCTATGCGCCTAGAGGCGATTCAATCGCGCGCGCGCCACGCTGCGCGCGATGCGGTCCGCTTCCAGAACGTCCTCCAGGCTGTCGGCCGGCAAATGGCCGGCTTGCTGAAGGGTTTCTTCCACGGTGTCAAAAATTCGGCCTACGGTCATCTCTCCCCTGCCGCCGTCTTGTAACAAACGCTCCACGGCGAC
>DVME01000074.1 GCA_018715175.1 Candidatus Limiplasma stercoravium | reverse complement strand
GTACGAAAAATGCATGGCTGCCATGGAAGACGACGACGAAGCTGCGGCGTTGGAGCTGGAGGCCATCGACCTGGAAGGAGAGGAATAATCCATGCCCAAATTGACCGGCGAGCGGATCGTCCTGCGCGAGTATCGCGCGGAGGATTTGGGAGAGATCCGCAAGTGGGTCAACGACCCGGCCACAACCCGATACCTCAGCACCCGTTTTTGGCCGGCGCAGTCCATGGACGACAGCCGCGCGTTTTTGGAGCGCATGATGCAAACCGGCCTGGGGGCTTTCAACTTCGTCATTGCGTCCCGCGACAATGAGCGCTACATCGGTCAGATCGACCTGTTTCGGGTCAACTGGCAGCTGCGTTGCGCGGAGTTGGGCATGGTGATCGGCGATGTCAGCGACCGCGGAATGGGCTACGGGCAAGAAGCGCTGCGGCTTATCGAAGGCTTCGTCTTTGACACCCTGGGCCTGGAGCGGCTGGAGCTGGAGGTTCACATGGACAACGAGGCCGCGCTGAGCTGTTATCAAAAGGCGGGGTTCTTTTTGGAAGGGGTCAAGAGGCATGCCTATTTCATGGACGGGAAGTTCTGCAACGTTGGGATGATGAGCATCCTGCGCGAAGAATACGCCGGCCGTGCGTGAAGCTTGACGAAAAGGCGCGTTTTTGCACAAGACGCGCGTCCTGGCATACCATGAAACCATCCCGGCTTGCCGGGATGGTTTTCCTGTTTGACAGGCGCATTTGGGCCGGGGATTGACTTTGCACCCCGCTTTCGGATAAAATATACCCTTGTGAGGGCGTTGAGCCTCCTCACGGCCGGGAGGGAAAGACCATGGGGAAGATCGTGACCAAATTTGGCGGAAGCTCGCTGTCAGACGCCGGGCAGTTCCGCAAGGTCAAGGCCATATTGGACATGGATCCGCGCCGCGCCTACGTGGTGCCCAGCGCGCCCGGACGACGCTTTGACAATGACGAAAAAATCACCGACCTCCTCTACCGCACCTACCGCCTTTGGCGCGAGGGAGAGGATTACATGCAGGCATTCGGGCCCGTGTGCGACCGGTTTTTAGGCATCGCGCGCGAGCTGGGCCTGCGCGTGGATATTGAGGCGCGCTTGGCGGACATTCGCCGCGCGCTGGAGGCGGGCCAGGGCGAGGACTACTGCGCCAGCCGCGGAGAATACCTCAACGGCCTGTTGCTGGCCGACTATCTGGGGTACGACTTTTTGGATCCTGAAGCCTTTGTGTTTTTTGGGCCCGACGGCGCCTTTGACAGCGAACGCACCAACGACACCCTGACCGCGCTGCTTTCCGAACACGAGCGCGCCGTCATTCCCGGGTTTTACGGCGTGGGCGCGGACGGCCGCATTCGCACCTTTTCCCGCGGCGGAAGCGACGTGACCGGCGCCATCGTCGCTCGGGCCGCCTACGCGGATTTGTACGAAAACTGGACGGACGTGTGCGGCTTTCTCATGGCGGATCCGCATGTGGTGCCCGACGCCAAGACCATCCGCAACATCACCTACCGCGAATTGCGAGAGCTCAGCTACATGGGCGCGACCGTGCTGCACGAGGACAGCGTGTTTCCCGTGCACCGCGCCGGCATTCCCACCAACATTCGCAACACCAATCAGCCTCTGGAACGCGGCACCCTCATTTCCCACGGCGCCGTGGAGGAGGAAAACCCCTACGTGATCACCGGCATCGCCGGCAGGCTGGGCTTTAGCGTCATCTCCGTGGAAAAGGCCATGATGAACAGCGAGCACGGCTTTGGCCGCCGGGTGCTGCAGGCCGTGGAAGAGTGCGGCCTGTCCTTCGAGCATTTGCCCACGGGTATCGACACCATGTGCGTGGTGCTTTCCACCGCCGAGCTTGAACCCGTGCGTGAACGGCTTATCAAGCGCATCATGTCCCTCACGGAGCCCGATACCCTCACCATTTACGACGATATGGGCATCATCGCCACCGTGGGCCGCGGCATGGTGCATAACCCCGGCACGGCGGCGCGCCTGTTCACCGCGCTTAGCCGCGCCCATGTCAATGTGCGCATGATCGATCAGGGCAGCAGCGAGCTGAGCATCTTGGTCGGCGTGGACTGCGCCGATTTCCAGCCCGCCGTGCGCGCCATATACCGAGAATTCGTAGGCGAGTGATACGGCCTGGAGGTGGGTCCATGGGAGAGCCGCGGCATCGCTGGCAAAGCCGGGCGCACCGGCGCTGGTTTCGTTTTTGCCTGGTTTGCCTCAGCGCCTACATCGCCCTGAGCGCGTGCCTGGCCCATAGCGGCTTTCTCACAAACGCCTGGGCGACGGCGGCCGCCTTGCTTTCCACGCTGGGCGTGGGCGTTGGCTGTTGGTATGCGCTGGGCTTGGCCTGCTCGCGGCTGGACAATGCCGCGCCCATGGCGCGGCGCGCCTGTCCGCGCACGGAGCGAAGGGTGTTTTGGGCGGCCTTGCTGATCGGTTTGTTTATTTTTGGCGCCGCCTTTGCCGCCCATTATCCAGGCGGCGTCAATTACGACGTATCCAATCAATGGCGGCAGGCGCATTCCGGAGAATTCAATAACTGGCATCCCGTGGCGCATACGCTGATGATATGGCTGGCGGTGCATGTGGCGGATAGCTATCCATTTGTTCTCGCATGCCAGATTCTCGCTTTTTCGGCGGCGCTGGCATGGCTGACCGCCACGCTGGTGCGCCATGGAACACCTCCGGGATGGGCGCTGGCGGCGCACGTCGTCGTGGCGCTGACGCCCGTGGTGCGCAATACGCTGATGTATGTGGGCAAGGACGCGGCCATGACCGCCGGCGTGCTGGTGCTTACGGCGCAGGCTGTTGAAATGCTGGCCACCCGCGGCGCCTGGCTCAAACGCCTGCGCCATGCCGCGGCCTTTGGCGTGACGCTGGGCTTTGTAACGCTGATGCGCCACAACGCTTTTTTGTGGACGGTTCCGCTGTGCCTGCTGGTTCTGTGCTGCTACCGTGATGCGCGCCGGGGCGCGGCCGTGGGCGCGGGAGCGTTTTTGGCGTTGGTGCTGCTGGTGCGCGGGCCTTTGTACGGGGCACTGGATATCGTCTATCCGGATAACTTCGTGGAGGAAAGCGTGGGCCTGCCCATGACCGTCCTGGGCGATATCCGCCAGCGCGAGCCCCAAGCCCTCACCCCCGAGGCGGACGCCTTCCTTGCTTCTTTGGCGGACGAGGAAGCCTGGCAGGATACTTATGTGCTCCATCAATACAATTCCATCAAATTCACCTACGACCGCGAGCGCATCGCCGGGCTGCCCATGACCGCGGTTTGGCGCATGGCGTTGCAAAGCGCGGCCAACGCGCCCCGCGTCGCCTTTGAAGCGGTCGTGGGCGTGACGGATTTGGTGTGGGGGCTGGACGGTCAGGACGAGGGCGTGCAAAATGTGGGCAATACCGGCGATCTGCCGCAGGCGCAGGCGCAAAATGGACGCCTTAACGCCCTGGGACGGGCGGTATGCGCCTTTTTGGATGAGGCGTTGGCCTGGCTGCCTCTGGCCTACCTTACGCGCAACATCGGCGTTTCGCTCCTGCTGTTGCTCCTGGTGTCGCTTTGGGCGCTTTATCGCGGCGGGGTGCGCACGCTGACGCTGTCCCTGCCCGTGCTGCTTTACGACCTGGGTACCATGCTTTTGCTGTGCGGTCAGGACGCACGGTTCTTTCAATGCTCCATGGCGGCGTGCCTGCCATGCGCGCTGGCGCTGTGCTTTGATCAGCCGCAAGACGAATCTTTGCAAATTCATGCGTAATGCATGCTTTTTCTTGCCAAAATGATTACGGATATGTTACAATTGCACGGACTCCGATGTTCAAGGAGGTGGCGGACATGACGCAGCGCACCTGTCCCGGCCAAGTCAGGCTGGAGGTACCAGCCGGCGAGGAATACGCGCTGGTGGCCGCGATGACCGTGAGCGGCATGGGCGTGCTGGCCGGACTGGATGTGGATCTCATCGGCGATCTGCGCACCATGACGTGCGAATGCCTGGATTGCCTCAGGCATCAGCCCAGCGCGGCGACGCGCGTTTTGCTGGAAATCTGCCTAAGGGACGGGCGCTTGTGGGTTCGCTTTGAGGCGCTCCAGCGCCAAAGGGCGCAGCAGGAGACCGGGCTGGATTTGGATCTTACGCGCGGCGTCCTGGAGACGCTCATGCCCGACGTGCGCCTGCACAGCGACGCAGGCGGGGTGTGGGGCATCGAGTGCTCCATGCCGGCCTAGGCGGTGGCGCGCATGAACGACGAGCGTCTGGTTTCTCTCATGGAACGCTACGCCGCCAGCCGCGACAGCGCCGCAAGGGACGAGTTGTTTGAGAGCTATCTGCCTCTGGCCCGCGCCGTGGCGCGCAAGTTTGCGGGGCGCGGCGTGGAAACCGAGGATTTGGAACAGGTGGCGGGCATGGCGCTTCTTAAAGCGCTGGAGCGCTTTGATCCCGCGCGCGGCTACCGGTTTGTGACCTACGCGACGCCCACGATCGCGGGAGACGTGCGCAACTACCTGCGCGACAAGGGCGGCCTGATGCGCCTGCCGCGCGACGCCCGTCAGCGGCTGTACCGGCTTTCGGCAGAGCGCGAGGCCTTTGAGCGCGAATACCTTAGGGCGCCTACGGTGGACGAGCTGGCGCGGCGCATGGGCATCACGCGCGAGGATGTGCTGGTTTTGCTCAGCGCGCGGGAATTTAGCGAGGTGGCGTCGCTGGATTCGCCGGTGGGCGAGGAGGGCGACACGCTGCTGGAAGGGCTGCTGGGCCGGGAGGACGACGGCTACGCCCGTTTTGAGCAAAGCGAATGGATGCGCTGGGTGCTGGGCAAGGTCAACGACACGGAACGCGAACTGCTTTTGTTGCGATACCGCGACGGCCTGGGCCAGCGCGAGACCGCCAAGCGGTTGGGCGTGTCGCAAATGCAGGTATCGCGGCTGGAACGGCGGGTGCTGACGCGCCTGCGCGACCTGGAACGCCAGGCTTGAGCCGCTATTGCAGTTGAATGGATTAATTCGGGAAGGAAGTGAACGCGCGTGCAGCACCCCCCCAATCAGGGCGGTTATCCGCCCTATGGCGGCCAGCCGTGGCCGCAGCAGCCCGCGCCGGGGCAGAACCCTTCGTGGCAAACGCCCGACGCCTCCGCCCAATGGCAGCAGCCGCAGCCGGGCCAGGATCCCCAATGGCAGGCGTGGCAAGGCGCACCGCAGCCCCAGCAACCGGATCCCTACTGGGGACAGCCGCCGCAGGTTCAGCAGCCTCCCATGCCCGAGCTTAAAACGCCCGGCGCTCCCCAAAAGCGTCGTGGTGGCGCGGGAAAGCTGATCAAGGCGCTTTTGGCGCTGGCGGTCGCCGGCGGCGTGGCCTGGTACTTTTTGGGCAACCTGACCGGCGGCACGGGCATGAGTACCGCTGTGGTGGAAAGCAGCGTGCTGGGCAGCAACTATACCGGCGACGCGCTGGTGGTGCGCAACGAAACGGCCTTTGACGAAGAAGGCGTGCAGAGCATCGACTATGTGGCTCAGGAAGGCAGCGTGGTATACCGTGGCGACGTGATTTGCTATGTGTATTCCACCGGTTACAGCACCAGCGAGATGAACGCCCTGCAGGATTACCGCGACCAGATCAAGGAATACCAGCAAACGCTTTTGCTGAGCGAAACCGCCTACGACCAGCGCATGACCCGTTTGGAAAACGAGGTGATCGAGCGCGGCCTGGAGGTGCGCAGCCTGGTGCAGGGAGCGCGGGGCAATATGGACAACCAGGAGACCATCCTGGAAACCGCTATCACCGAGCGCCAAAACTACTTCCGCAGCAAGTATTCCAGCGACAGCCGCCTCAGCCGCCTCTATGACGACGAGGCCACCCAGCAGCGCCGTATCGACGGCTGGATCAACCAGGAAATCGCCACGCAGGAAAGTATCGTCAGTTTTTATACGGACGGCTTCGAATATGCGCTGTCCCCTTCCACCTACGAAACCTATACCCCCGCGCAGGTTCGCAACATGATTAACGGTCAGATTCCGCAAACCACCAGCGCCGCGCGCGGGCGTATCGACCTGTACCGGCTGGTCAAGCAAAACAATTATGCCGTGCTGATGCTGGTGGACGACAACAACTGGAACCCCGTGGAAGGCAACACCTACAAGCTGGTTTTGGAACAATTTACCAGCACCGTGGTCGATGCTCAGGTGCTCAGCTACACCCGCTCGGGCGGCGAGCTTCTGTTGCGCCTGGCGGTGATGGGCGATGTTAAGGACGTGCTGTACATGCGTAGTTGCCGGGCTCAGCTGGGCGAGTATGTGGACTGCATGTCCGTGCCCGAGGGAGCGCTTTACGAGCGCGACGGCGCCCAATGCGTGGCGGTGGTGAACGCCGACGGCCAGCAGTATTTGGTACCGGTCAACGTTCTGCGTCGGGAAGGCGGCCTGGCCTATATCACCGCTGTACAGACCGGATATTTGACCGCGGGACAGACGGTGCGGCTGTTTCGCTGACGGATTTTGGAGGAATGAGCCGAATGGATGCGCTGCTTGAAGTATCGCCGGAAACCCTGCGGCGAAACGTGACGAGCGTTTTGGAACAATTGGCCAAGAATCGCTTTGAGGATTTGCCGCCCGCCCGCTTGATCGCCGTGACCAAAACGGTGGGGCCAGAGGTTATCAACGCGCTCAAACCCTTGCATGTGCTGGATATCGGCGAAAACCGCGCACAGGTAGCGCTGCCAAAGCTGACAAAAATTGCACCCGAATTTCGCCTGCATTGGATCGGACGGTTGCAAACCAACAAAGTCAAAGGTATAATAGATCATGTGTGTATGCTGCACACGCTGGATCGAGACGCGCTGGCCCAGGAGGTTCAACGCCGGGCTGCTGAACGGGGCTTGACCCTTCCGTGTCTGGTTCAGGTGAACATTGCGCGAGAGCCGCAAAAGGGCGGTATGCCTCCCGAGGAGGTGCTGCCGTTCCTGCGACGCATGCGGGATTTCTCCGCCATTCGGGTGCAGGGGCTGATGAGCATCATGCCCGCCGACGCCACGCCTGAGGAGCTGGACGGGCTGTTTGGCGGGATGCGCAGGCTCTTTGAACGCATCAGGGAGGAAGCCGTGGACGGCGTGGAAATGCGCGAGCTGTCCATGGGCATGTCGCACGATTACACCATCGCCGCCCGCAACGGCGCGACCATGGTTCGCGTCGGAACGGCGTTGTATCAGTAAGGCAGCAGGGGGTACGTCGAAATTGGGTATTTTGAGCAAGGCTACGCAATGGGTGAGCGAAAAAAGCGAACGCTTTGTGCGGGGCAGGAACGCCGCTGAGCAGCCGCAGCGCTTTGGCGATCAACAGCAATCTTACGAGCAGGAGCCCGGCGAAGGCGAGGCCGTGCGCCAGCCCATGGATCCCTTTGGCAACGGCGACGATAAGTACGGCGGGCGCCAGCCCTACCGCAGCCAACAGGAGCTGGAGCAGGAAGCCGCCCGCCAGCGCGAGTACCAGCAGGCTTATCAGCAGCAAGCTTACCAGCAGCAGCCTCAGTACCAGCAGGCCTATCAACAGCCGGCCTATCAGCAACCCCAGGCGCAGCAACAGCCGGCCTATCAGCAGCCTCAGCCGGTCTATCGGCAGCCTCAGCCGGTTTATCAGCAGCCTCAAGCGCAGCAGCCCGCCTACCAGCAGCAGGCTTACGCCCAGGATCAGGGCAACGTGGTGCCCTTTCCCAGCTCCGCCGCAGAAAACGCCTACACGCATGTGGAATACATCGTGTTTTTGCGCAACCGCGACGAATGCCGCCGCGTGATCTCCTACATGAAGGCGGATGCGTCGGTATTCCTCAACATGGAGTTTATCGCCAGCGACAGCGATCGCCAGCGCTGCGTGGACATGCTCAGCGGCGCGGCCTATACCCTGGGCTGCAACCTCAGCAAGCTTTCCGCCAGCGGCATCTATCTTATTTCCGCCGCATGCGTCAAGGTGGTGCACGATTCCTCCGCGCAAGGCTATGGCGAAGCCGCGCCCCAGGATTTTGTGCGCCAGCGCTACGAGGACTACCGTCCCCAGGAGGACGCCTACCGTCCGGCGGCGGGATTTTCTTCGGGCTCGCCCACATCGCGCTTTCAGGCGCAGGCCGGACAGCAGCCGCCCGCCAGCTTCGGCAGCGTGATGGCCGGCGGCTATGGGGCGGCCGGTCGCTATGCCAGACGCATGTAAGGAGGCTCCGCCGTGATTTCGGTACTGCTGAAGCTGGCGGTGTGGGCGCTTCGGGTGGCGGGCCTGGCGGTCTTTGTGTACTGTGTGCTCAGCTTTGTCCTGCCGCATCACGCCGTCACCCGGCATCTCCAGGACCTGATACAGCCCGTCCTCGCTCCGCTGCGCGCGTTTTTGCACCGGCTGTTTCCTAGCTTGCGGCGGCTGGGGGTGGATCTCACGCCGTTGGCGCTGTGGCTGGTGATCGACTTGGCGGTTGTGCTTCTCAACTCGCTGAGGCGCGCGCTGTGAGCATGGAGCGAACGGAGGATCTGCTTCGCCGCAGGCTGGAGGAACTCGCCGGGCGCGGCGCGTTTCAGGCGTGCTTTAGCGCGTTCCTTTCGCCGCCGGAGGCGGCGATGGCCCAGGCAGCGGCCGGCGCGCAAGGCGTTGCGGTGCATTTTTCCGGCGGCTACGAGGAAGCGGAACGCTGCATGGCCTGCTTTTGCCCCCGGGATGAACAGCCGCCGCCGTATGAGATCGCGGCGCTGGAAATCGCCTGGCCGCACCAGACCGCTCCGACGCATCGAGATTTGCTGGGCGCGGCCATGGGCCTGGGCTTAAAGCGCGCCTGTCTGGGCGATATCGTGCTGGAGGCCGACCGCGCCTTTCTGTTTGCCCAGGCCGCCATCGCGCAGCATATCGCCGAGGCGCTCAGTACCGCCGGGCATACGCATCTGAAGGTGCGTGTGCTGGACGTACTGCCGCAGGTTACGCCGCCGCAGGGCCGCGAGCTGCGCCTGACCGTTTCCAGCCTTCGGCTGGACGCGGTGGCCGGCGGCGGATATGGACTGTCGCGCGCTACGGCCCAGGAGCTGATCCGCAGCGGGCGCGTGAAACTGCGCCACCGGGTTGAGCTACGGCCCGACGCACACGTGACCGCCGGCGACACGATATCCGCCCGGGGTTTTGGCAGGCTTCGGGTGGAGGAGATCCTGCCGCCCACCAAAAAAGGCCGTTTGCCGCTAAGGCTTACACGATACGGCGAAAGCCGGAAGGCATAAGGACGAAAGGAGAATGGAACGATGGGCGTGACAATTGACGACATCTATGACAAGGAGTTTACCATCAAAGGCGGCGGATATGACCGGCACGAGGTGGATACCTTCCTGGATGAGATCTGCGACGAAATGACCTCCATGCAGGAGAAAATCGACAAGCTGGAAGAGGATCTCAGGGCGGCGCGCCAGGCGGCGGCCATGGCCGGCGAGGGCGTCCAGCCCGTCGCGCCGGTCGTGGAAAAGGCCGAGCCCGTGGCCCAGACCAGCGACACCCTCAAGGAGATTCTCATCAGCGCCCAGCGCCTGTCCGACGAAGCGGTGGACAACGCCAAGCGCAAGGCGGATCAAATCGTTCACGAGGCGCAGGATAAGGCGGATAAAATCGTCCAGGACGCCCAGACCGAAAAGAGCCTCATCACCGGCGAGCTGGACAAGCTGCGCAAAGAGGCGGTGGAATACCGCAAAGCCATGTTGGACATCGTTGCCAAGCATCAGAAGATGCTGGAGCAGGATACCGCGTGGGAGCAGTTTGCGGCCAAGGCCGGCGGCGCGTCCAAGGGCGAGAAAAACGCCTGACATTCCGGCGGCGCTGCTGTACTATAACAAGGGCTTCTTTGCGCGCTCCTCGGGCGCGCAAAGAAGCATTTCCATATGCACCGTGATTTGCGTCAGCCGCGAAGCGTCCAAGGCTTCCCGCGGCACGGAAAAGGTCAGGGGCGTCATGCGCATCAGCGCGCCGCCGAGCGCCGGGCTTACCGGCAGGGTGTAGCGCAGGGTTTCGCGGCGC
Source organism: Candidatus Limiplasma stercoravium (assembly GCA_018715175.1). Classification (GTDB taxonomy): domain Bacteria; phylum Bacillota; class Clostridia; order Christensenellales; family Aristaeellaceae; genus Limiplasma; species Limiplasma stercoravium. The sequence goes on along the minus strand of DVME01000074.1, from coordinate 20,660 downwards.
CATACGCGCATGTGAGCCTCCAGATGCGCCAGCACGCGCGCGTTGTCATACGCGCTCGAATCGCGCAGGTAGGGCGCGACGGCCTGGCGAATCTGAATTAGGTGCTGGGCGCCGGGTACGAGCTTGACGAGCACGCCCTCAGGCGCTAGCACCCGGGCAAAGGCCGTGTAATCGGCAGGCGTGAGCACATCCAGGATCGCATCGGCAAAGCCGTTGCGAAACGGCAGGCGCTTGACATCCGCCACCAGCCAATGCGCGCGCGATGGCGTTCGCGCCGCCGCGCGCACGGCGGCCCGGCTGAGATCTAACCCCACAATCTCCGCGGCGGGAAAGGCCAGCGCCAGCGCACGCGCGTAGTATCCTTCGCCGCAGCCCGCGTCCACCAGCGCGAACGGCCGGTCGGCAAAGCGCGCCTCCAGCGCCCGGCGCACGGCTTCCAGCGCCGGCGCATATACGCCGGCATCCAGCACGGCGCGGCGGCTTTCAAACAGCGCGGCGTCGTAGCGGTCGTCCGCCTGCCGCCGCCCCGGCGCAAGGTTGATATAGCCATGGCTGCTTGCGTCAAAGCAATGGCCTTGCGCGCATACCAGGCTCGCGCCGCGTATCGAAAAGCCCTGGGCGCATAGAGGACAGCGCAGGTCGGGCAACAGCACAGTCAGCTTTCTCAAAAGCGTTTCGAGTTTCATGGCGCACTTCCTTTGAACTAGGGGAATGAACGAGAATTCGACAGCCGCGCGCGCCTCCCCTGCCGGGAGCGGTACGCAAGAGGAGGAAACAGGAATGGTTCTATGCAGGGATCGCGCGTTTTACAGACAAACGCTTCGGTTGGGCGGCTTCATCGCGCTGCAAAACGTCGTGGTATGCTTTGTGGGCCTGGCGGACAACGTGATGATCGGCGCGTATTCGCAGGATGCGCTTTCCGGTGTGGCGCTGGCCAATCAGATTCAGTTTTTGCTGCAAATGATCATGGGCGGCGTGTCCGAGGGCATGGCGGTGCTGTGTTCGCAGTACTGGGGCACGCGGCAGACGCGCCCCATTCGGCGCATCATGGCCGTGGCCTGCCTGACGGCGGCGGCGCTGTGCGCGGCGTTTTTTGCCGCGGCGCAGCTTTGCCCCACGGAGATCCTGGGCCTTTTGTCCACGGATATGGCCGTGGTGGAACAGGGCGCGCGCTACATGCGCCCGGTCAGCTACAGCTATGTGTTTTTCGGCGTCAGCATGGTGCTGGTGGGCGCGCAGCGAAGCGTCGAAAACGTGCGCGTGGGTATGGCTTCGTCGCTGACGGGGCTGGTGGTTAATATCGCGCTGAACTGGGCGCTCATCTTCGGCAACCTGGGCGCGCCGCGGCTTGGCGCCGTGGGCGCCGCTGTTGCCACGCTCATCGCTCGCGTGGCGGAATGTGCGGTGGCCGTGGGCCTAACCTACGGGCGCGACCGGCGCTTGGCCATGAGCGCCGCCGACCTGCTGCGCCCCGACCGCGAGCTGGGCCGCGACTTCTTTCGCGTGGCGACGCCCGTCATGCTCTCCGGCGCGAGCTGGGGCGTCGCCCAGGCCGTGCAAACCGGCATTTTGGGGCACATGGGCTCCAACGCCATCGCCGCTAACGCCATCGCCAGCTCGCTGTTCCAAGTCATCAGCGTGGCGGGGTACGGCGTGGCCAGCGCCAGCGCCGTATTGACGGGCAAAGCTGTGGGCGCAGGCGATCACGACCGCCTGCGCGGGTATGTCAACTCTTTTCAGCTGCTGTTTTTGGCCATCGGCGTCGTAACCGGCGCGGCGTTGTTTTTGGTGCGCGACGTGGTGCTGCGCTTCTATAACGTGGACGCCGAGGCCATGGAACTGGCCCGCAGCTTTATCACGGTTCTCAGCGTCACGGTGGTGGGCACGTGTTATCAATGCGGGTGCCTGACCGGTGTGGTGCGCGGCGGCGGGAACACGCGCTTTGTGTTTTACAACGACCTGATCTTCATGTGGGGCCTGGTGCTGCCCCTGAGCCTGCTCAGCGCCTTTGTGTTTAAGCTCAGCCCGCTGGTGGTCTTTATGTGCCTAAAGTCCGACCAGGTGACCAAGTGCGCCGTGGCGGTCTGGCAGGTAAACAGCTATCATTGGGTGCGCCGCGTTACGCGCGATCCGGCGGAGCCTCCCGCAACGGCAAAAGCGCGCTGAAGGTGGTGCCAACGTCCAGCTTGCTGCGCACCTTCATGCGTCCGCCGTGGGCTGTCACGATGATGCGCGCGATGGACAGGCCTAGGCCGTGGCCGCTGCTTTGGCGCTTGCGCGCGTCGTCGCAGCGGTAGAAGCGGTCGAAGATGCGGGGCAAATCCTCGCCGGAAATACCGGGGCCCGTATCCGACACGGCCATGACGCACCATGCGCCGTCCCGCCGAAGGCTCAGCGACACGCTGCCGCCCGCGGGCGTATACTTGATGGCGTTGTCCACCAGAATGCGCATCAGCTGTTTGATCATGCCCTTATCGGCGTAAATGCGAAGGTTCTGCGCCGATTCAAGGGTGAAGGCGTGAGCGGTGGAAAGCATTTTGGCTTCGCGGTGAACTTCGCTGAGCACCTCCAGGGGATCAAAGACCTCCATTTCCAGCATGAGGGTCTTTTTGTCGTGCCGGGCCAAAAACAGCAGGCGTTCCACCAGCTCCTTCATGCTGGTGGCTTCCTGGGAGATGGCGGTGATGCCCTCGTCGAGCACCGCGGGGTCGGTCTTGCCCCAGCGCTCCAGCATGCCCGCGTAACCCTGGATCACGGCGATGGGCGTGCGCAGCTCGTGCGAAGCGTCGCTGACGAATTGCTTTTGGCTGTTGTAGCTCAGCTCAATGCGGTCGAGCATGCCGTTGATGACCAAAGCCAGATCCTTGAGCTCGTTTTTGGTGCCTTCAACGCTGATGCGGTCGCTGAGGTTGTTGGCGCTAAGTTTGGCGGCGGTGTCGGCCATGTCCTGGATGGGCTTGAGTACCTTGCGGCTGAGACGGTTGCGCTTGCGCAGCAGGTAAGCGACGCGGTAAAGATCGGCGCATACAAGCGCCCAAAACAAAAGGCTGGCCGTATACAGCAGCCTGTCCAGCGAAAAAACCGCCACCAAGCCGCCCTGTACGGTGTTGGCGTACAGGCTGATCCGGCGATTGCCAATGTCCGACAACAGCAGCCTCAAGCGCTCCGGCCAGCCGGCGACGCCGTCGTCCAAGAGCTGGTCGGTCAGGTACGCCTCCACCACGGGCAGGCCCGTCAGCTGTTCTTGGGCGTAGCGGTTTTCCTGAGCGGGCGGCGTTTGGCTCAGCGCGTCCATGGCGGCGTTCACCGTAGGCAGCTGGGCTACGCACAAGGCCGTCAGCATGGCCAGCAGCATGAGCGGCGCGGTGCGCAAAAGCTGCCATGCGTAGTGCATGGCAATGCGCAGCGTCAGCGACAGGCGCAGGTTGCTCAAGCCCTTGACCAACAGGCTGTTGAGCCCCGCGGAAAAGCGGTTGATGGCCGACTCCCGGCCGGGCGCGCCGCGATCCCCGGCGGTTTTTGGCTTACTCATGGCGGAACATATAGCCCACCGCGCGAATCGTGTGGATGAGCTTGATGCCGTATTTGTCGTCGATTTTCTGGCGCAGGTAGCGGATGTATACGTCCACGATGTTCGTATCGCCCGCAAACTCATAGCCCCACACGTTGGACAGCAGCTCGTCGCGGGTCACGGCGACGCCCTCGTGCTGCCAAAGGTAATTCAGCAGGTCAAATTCCTTTTTGGTCAGCGCCACCGGCTCGCCGTCATAGCTGGCGGAGTAGCTGGCGGGCTCGATGCGCAGCTTTCCGGCCGTACGAGCGCCGGCGCCGGCGTGCGTGTCCGGGCGGTGCTTTTTGAGGCAGACGCGAATGCGGGCCAGCAGTTCCTCGATGGCGAAGGGCTTGGTCATGTAGTCGTCCGCGCCCATATCCAGGCCCATGACCTTATCGCTCACGTCGTCCTTGGCGGTGAGCATGATGATGGGGACGTCGCTGGTTTGGCGCAGGCGGCGGCAGACCTCGATTCCGCTGAGCCGGGGAAGCATGAGATCAAGGATGATGAGATCGGGCCGCCAGCTTTCATAAAGCGTCAACCCTTCGCGGCCGTCCGCGGCAGAACGCACCTCGTAGCCTTCATGTTCCAGCTCCAGGGTGATGAAGCGCGCGATTTTGGTTTCGTCCTCTACGATGAGTATCCTGCTCATGCCGTTTCCTCCCGTTTGCTCGAGAAGGCGGATACCCTACTGGATATCCGCCTCGTGGTAGCCGTCGCCTTCGTCGTGCACGTTGACGCCGCCGTCCGCGGAAAAAGGGACGTTGACCGGCTGGGTGCCGCTGGGCGCGCTCTGGGCGCGGGGCTTCTCGGCCTTGGGTTCCTCGCGCGTGGCGGAGGCGTCCTTGGTAAACTGCTGGGCAAAGCCGCTAACGGTGTGCTGCACGTTGGCGCGCGCGCTTTTGACCATATCGTCCAAGCTGTCGGCGGAAAACTCGCGGCTGTTGCGCTCCACGGTGATGCGGTAGCCCAGCACCACCGCCGCCACCAGCCCAATGATGAGAATGTGCGGCGCCAGCAGCACCACGACCAGGATAAACAGGGCGCTGAGGTTGACGATGCTCACATCGCCCTTTTGCACCTTCAGCCGCAGCCGGTACAGCAGCGTGAACAGCCCCTTGAGCCCGCCCTGCGAGCCGCTTTGCGCCTTTTCGCTGCGCAGGCGGCCGTTTTTTTCCAAGTCCACCAGAGCCCGGGCGAGGCTGCCGTTGTGGTACTCCAAAAGGTTGACGGCTTCCTCATAGGAAAGCCCGCTCTTTTGACGGATGATTTCGACGTCTTCAATGGTATATTGCGCCATGATGGATGCCTCCTTGCCGCATGGATAAGGGAATGTGTTTTGACAGGAGGAATGATACCACGTTCCGCCGTCCCATGCTTGAGGATTGTCCAAGAGCCGCATGAGAATTTGATGAGAGTTTCCACAGAAACAGCTTATTCCGAAACCTCAAAACTGGCTTCCTGCAAAAACTCGGTCAGCGCTTCGCGGCACATTTCAAAATCCACCTGGCGGGTGGCCATGCCCGCGTAGGTGATGTTCTCCATGGATTCTTCCAGGGGCATCTGGATGCCCTCCGGTTCCACGCCGCGAAGCTCCAGCGCGTAGCCCACCGCCGCCACCAGCTCGGCCATGGTGAGGTTGGTCAGAACCGTATTGTCCGTCACAGCCGACAGCAGCTGCAGCGCCTCGGACATGCCGATGTCGGAGTATTTGCTGGCCAAGGTGCTCAGCACCGTGCGCATGCGGCGCGTGCGGCCGGAATCGCCGTCGCCGCCGACCTTGCGAATGCGCATGTAGATCACGGCGGCATGGCCGGTAAAGAGGTAAGTGCCGCCCTTGTCCATGCTGGGGGTGGTGGAATCGCGGGAGATGCGGTAGCGGTTGAGGTAGTCCGCTTCGGCGTCCGTGACGGTAATGTACACGCCGCCCATGGCGTCGATGATGTTTTGCACATCGTCCATGTTAAAGATGATATACTTGTCCACCTTCACGCCAAAGTGAGTGCTGACGATTTCGCACATGGCCTCGGGCCCGTAGTTTTTGGCGATGTAGGTAAAGCGGCCGATGACGCCGTCGGGACGCTTGATGAGCATTTCGCGCGAAAAGGTGGTAAACATAAGCCGCTTGGCCGCCACGTCCAGGGTGACCATCATCACGCCGTCGGTGTTGCCCAGGTTGTCGGCTTCATTGTTCCATTCGTCCATGCAGGCCAGTAGGTAGTGGTACTGTCCCTGACGCGGCTCGGGCAGGCTGTCGTAATCCAGGGGATAGATTTCGCGCGGTGTAGCGGCCAGCGCGCCGCCCTGCCAAAGCACAAGGACGGCCAGCAGGCAGCATAACGTTCGTTTCAGCATGGCGGTCTCCTTTCGTAGCCAAAAAAAACTTCCGTGAGGGCCTATGCCTCCACGGAAGGAAATACGATGTCAGCGGATAAAATCCTTCTTTTTTCGGTCAATTTGTTACGATTGCGTTACGGGTTTTCAAACAGCATGCCCAGCAGCTCCTGGCTGCGGCTGAGGAAAGCCGTGACCTCCTCCTTCTCCAGGGGACGGGTGCTCATGCGGGCCAGGTCGTAAAGCTGGGCGGCCACCAGGTCGCGCTTGTGGCCGGGCTCCAGCTTCAGCAGCGATTGCACCACGGCGTTGTCGGCGTTGAGCACCAGGGTGTGGGCCTGGGGCATATGAAAATCCTGGCCGTAAATGCGGCTCATTTCCCCAAAGCGGCGGCCCTGCTCGTCCTGGGTCAATACCGCTGGGAGGGTGGAATCCTTGAGGGCGGCCACCTTCACAGACAGATCGTCCTGGCCGGTGGCGGCGGCAAAGAGCTCCTTGAGGGCCTTTTCGTTTTCCTCGTATTGCTTTTTCTCGTCGTCGTTGGCTTCGCGGGTAAACGAATCGGTCTGGGCGTCCACGCGCAAAAAGGTCAGGCCCTCCACGCCGGCGGAATACTCCATAAAGCTCATGAAGTTGAGGTCGATCAGCGTATCCATGACGGCCACATCAATGTTTTCGGCGTCGTAGAGGCCCACGCTGGCGGCCTGGCGGGTGGGATCGTTGGTGTAAACCACCTTCTTGCCCAGCGCGCCTTCGTTTTTGGCCAGGTATTCCTGAAGGGTCATGTATTCGCCCTTGGTGGTTTTGAAAAGCAGCGTGTCCTTGACCTGATCGAAGAACTTGGCGTCGCGCATGCAGCCATATTTCACAAAGGGATGAATGTCATCCCAATAGCGCTGATAGGCGTCGCGCTCGTCGTGGAACAGGCTGGTCAGGCGGTCGGCCACCTTGCGGGTGATGTAGGCGGACAGCTTTTTGACATAGCCGTCGTTTTGCAGGAAGCTGCGGCTGACGTTGAGCGGCAGGTCGGGGCAGTCGATGACGCCCTTGAGCAGCATGAGGAACTCGGGGATGACCTCTTTGATGTTGTCCGCCACGAACACCTGGCCGCTGAAGAGCTTGATTTCGCCTTCCCGGGTGCCAAAGTCGTTGGTGATTTTGGGGAAATACAGGATGCCCTTGAGGTTGAAGGGGTAGTCCACGTTGAGATGCACGTAGAACAGCGGATCCTCGAAGGTGTGGAATACTTCGCGGTAGAACTGCTTGTACTCGTCCTCGGTGCAGTCCTTAGGCGCTTTGAGCCATAGGGCGGGCGTGGCGTTGATGCGCTCGGGGCCCTGGGGTTGCTGGGGCTTGTCTTCGCCTTCGGGCTTTTGCTCGGGCTGAGGTTTGACAACGTCAAAGTATACCGGCGTGGACATGAACCCGCAGTAGCGCCGCAAAACCTCGCGCACGCGGTATTCCTCCAAAAAGTCCTTTTCCTCCGGGGAAATGTGCAAAATGATGTCCGTGCCGCGCTGGGTGCGGCTGCCGTCTTCCATGGTAAAGGCCATGCCGTCCTCGCTGACCCAGCGCACGGGCGTGGCGCCCTGGGAGCCGCTGAGGGTTTCGATGGTCACGCGGTCGGCCACCATGAACGCCGAGTAAAAGCCCAGGCCAAAGTGACCGATGATGCCGCCCTTGTCCTCGCCCTCGTAGTTTTTGAGAAATTCCTCCGCGCCGCTGAAGGCCACTTGGTTAATGTAACGCTCCACTTCGTCGGCGGTCATGCCGATGCCGTTGTCGGAAAACGTCAACTCGCCCTTTTGGGCGTCAAGGGTCACGGTAACGCGGTAGTCGTCCGTCTCCGCGGGCGCGATCATGCGCCGTTTGGTGATGGCGTCGCAGCCGTTGGACACCATTTCACGGATGAAGATGTCCTTGTCCGAATACAGCCAGCGCTTGATGATGGGCATGATGTTTTGTGCGTGAATGGAAATGCTGCCCTGTTGTTGAGCCATGTTGCTGCCTCCTGCAAGCCGGCCGGGAGAGCCGGCGGTCATGTATGGGATTGCGGCAATGCCGCTTCCTTATTGTAACAGAGTGCAATGGAAAAATCAACGAAAAATTAGCACTCATCAAAGACGAGTGCTAACATGTTTTTGAGAGGGAGCCTTCGCCCTTCAGGACACGCTAAGCCTGTCTTTGCGCTGCACAGGTTTGAAGCGCAGGGTTTGCTCCCGGTCAACAATAAGGGTCAGGCGGCGGGCCTGGGCCGTTTGACCTGCCTCGAACAATGTTTCGATCCGCCGGCGGATCGCGGCCCATGGAGCTTGCTGTGAGCGCATCATAGGGATTCCCTCCTCATTCGACAGTCGTTGATGGGATATTTCACGCATCTACAGCATACACCAAAACCCGAAAAAAGGCGTTGACAACCTTTGTCGAGGGCTGTCGAACGCCGCAAAAAAACGCTTATACGTTCAGCTCCTGCTTTTCGCCCAGGAGGTCGCGGTTTTGTGCCAGCAGGGGACGGACGATATCGCGCAGGAACTCGTCCACCTGCTCTTCGCTGCGGCCGGTGAAGCGGGCGGGATCCAACAGGGCGTCAAGATCCTGGCGCGTCACGCGGAAGGCGGGATCGGCGGCAATGCGGTCCATAAGGTCGTTGGGCAGGCCTTCCTCCTTGACGCGCCGGGCCGCCGCTTGGCTGTGAACGCGCAGCTTTTCGTGAAGCTGCTGGCGGTCGCCGCCGCGCTTGACGGCGTCCATCATCACGTTTTCCGTAGCCATGAAGGGCAGCTCGTTCATCACCCGGGCGCGCACGACCTTTTCATACACCACCAGGCCGTCGGTGACGTTGAGCAGAAGGTTAAGAATGGCGTCCACGCCCAAAAACGCTTCGCTCACGGCGATGCGGCGGTTGGCGCTGTCGTCCAGGGTACGCTCGAACCATTGCGTGGCGGCGGTCACGGCGGCGTTGAGCGTGTCGATCATCACATAGCGGCTCAGGGCGGTGATGCGCTCGCAGCGCATGGGGTTGCGCTTGTAGGGCATGGCTGAGGAGCCGATTTGCGAAGCCTCAAACGGTTCCTCCATCTCTTTGAAGCTTTGCAGGAGGCGCAGGTCGTAGCTGAATTTGCTGGCCGTCTGCGCCACGCCCGACAACGCGGCCACCACCTGATAATCCATCTTGCGGCTGTAGGTCTGTCCGCTCACGGGCACCACCCGGGAAAAGCCCATCTCCGCGGCGATGTCCATTTCCATTTGGCGGATGCGCTCGCTGTCGCCGCCCAAGAGCTCCATGAAGCTGGCCTGCGTGCCCGTGGTGCCCTTGTTGCCCAACAGCGCCAGGCTGTTGATGCGGTGCTCGACCTCCTCCACGTCCATTACCAGGTCGTTAAGCCACAGGCAGGCGCGCTTGCCCACGGTGGTCAGCTGCGCGGGCTGCAAATGCGTGTAGGCCAGGCATGGCGCGGCCTTGTAGCGCTGCGCGAAGGCGGCCAGGCGGTCGATGACGTTGAGCAGCTTGCGCCGCACGATGGTGAGCCCCTCGCGCATGATGAGCACGTCGGTGTTGTCGCCCACGTAGCAGCTGGTGGCCCCCAGGTGAATGATGCCCCGGGCCGAGGGGCATTGCAGGCCGAAGGCGTACACGTGGCTCATGACGTCGTGGCGGCATTCGCGCTCGCGGCGCTGGGCGTCGTCGTAGTTCACATCGTCCTGATGGGCCTGCATCTCGGCGATTTGCTCGTCGGTAATGGGCAGGCCCTGGCGCTTTTCGGCCTTGGCCAGGGCAATCCACAGCCGCCGCCAGGTGCGGAACTTGTGATCCTCCGAAAAGACAAATTGCATCTCCTCGCTGGCATACCGGGTGGAAAACGGGCTGACGTAACGGCTATGCTCGCTCATGGCAAAACCCTCCTGCAAACTTGCTGTGCGGCATGATTATACCATGTCAGGGCGCGCCCGTCAAAGCGGAACGCGAATTTTCCCGAACGTTCGTGTTATTTTGTGCTGGAAAGATTCGCTAAGATGTGCTATACTGGCCCATGTAAGTCCGGCCAAGGAGGAACGACCATGGAGCGCATCAAACGCAACGAACGCATGGCGGCGCTGACGCAGATGCTGACCGCCTCTCCCAACCGCATCTTCACCCTGTCGCACTTTTGCGAGCTGTTTGGCGCGGCAAAATCCACGCTCAGCGAGGATGTAGACATCTTGCGCGAGACGTTTGCCGCCTTCGGGCTGGGCGAGCTGAGCACGGTAACAGGCGCCGCGGGCGGGGTGCGCTACCGGCCTGCGATGTCTCGCCAGAGCGCGCTCGCGTTTGTGCAAACGCTGTGCCAGGAGCTGCAAAGCCCGTCGCGCTTGCTGCCGGGCGGCTTTTTGTACCTCAACGACATTCTGTGCATGCCCGATATCGTGCGCGGGATGGGCGTGATTATCGCCGGGGAATACTATGACGCGGCGCCGGACTTCGTGCTGTCCATGGAAACCAAGGGCATCCCGGTGGCGCTGATGACTGCGCAGTCCCTGGGGGTTCCGCTGGTGATCGCGCGAAGGGCCAGCAAGGTTTACGAAGGTCCGGCGGTCAACATCAATTACGTGGCGGGCTCCTCGGGCCGCATTGAAACCATGAGCCTCAGCCGCCGCGCCGTACACGAAGGACAGCGCGCGCTCATCGTGGATGATTTCATCAAGGCGGGCGGCACGGCCAAGGGCATGATGGATCTCATGGGCGAGTTTGGCGTCAACGTCGTGGGGGCAGCCTTTGTGATGGCCATGGCCCAGACGCGCGAAAAGCTCATCCATGACGAAAAGGCCCTCATGGTCATGCACATGGACGCCGCCGCGCCTTCCACCCTTCGGGTGCGCCCGGCGGATTGGCTGTCCTGCGAAGCCCGCGCCTGAGGCTGTCTGCGGATTTTTACAAAAGGCTGATGCATTGAAGACGTGTTTATGCTATAATATGTCATCCTGCAGCGACGCTGCAAAACGATAAGGAGGGCATTTCCTTGGACGACCCCATATGGAGTCAGTTGCTGCTTCAGTTGATCCTCATTCTCACCAACGCCTATTTTGCCGCAACCGAAACCGCCGTCGTATCCATCAATGACAACCGCATCCGCAAACTGGCCGAGGAAGGCGATGCCAAGGCCGCCCGCATGCTGAGGATGATTGATTCGCCCACGCGGTTTTTGTCAACCATCCAGGTTTGCATTACCCTCAGCGGCTTTCTGGCCAGCGCCTTCGCCGCGGAGAGCTTTGCCTCGGTGCTGGCGCAGGCCGTGGCCAACGCCGGCTTTACGCTTTTGTCCCTTTCCTCGCTCAACACCGTGTGCGTGGTGCTGGTCACGCTGATTCTCAGTTACTTCATGATCATCCTGGGCGAACTGGTGCCCAAGCGCATCGCGCTTCGAGACCCCGAAAAAATGGCGCGCTTCTCCTGCGACGTCATCGACGTGATCGCCCGTATCTTTAAGCCGCTGGTGTGGCTGCTGACCGTCAGCACCAACGGCGTTTTGCGCCTGATGCGCATCAACCCCAACGAGGTCGCCGAGGAAGTCACCGAGGAAGAAATCCGCATGATGGTGGACATCGGCAGCGAGAAGGGCGCCATCGAGCAAGACGAGCGCGCGATGATCGAAAACATCTTCGAGTTCAACAACACCACCGCCGCAGACGTTATGGTACACCGCATGGACGTGGTGGCCCTTCACGTGGAGGAAACGGACGAGGAAATCGTGCGCACCATCCGCCAAAGCGGGCTGAGCCGCTTCCCTGTGTACAAGGACGACATTGACGACGTCGTGGGCATCCTCAACACCCGCGACTACCTGCTCAATTCCCTGCTGGAGCACCCCAAGCCCCTTGCCCAGCTGCTGCGCCGCGCCTACCTGGTGCCCGAGACCGTGCCGGCGGATACGCTGTTTCGCAACATGCAAAAGCAAAAGACGCACCTGGCCGTCGTGGTGGACGAATACGGCGGCATGAGCGGTATCGTCACCATGGAGGATCTGCTGGAAGAAATCGTGGGCAACATCTACGACGAGTTCGACCCCAACGAAGACGCGGAAATCGAAAAGCTCGGCGACAACCTCTGGCGGGTGACGGGCACCGTGGCCCTGGATACGCTTTCCCAGGCCCTGGACATCAGCCTGCCGCTGGAGGAGGAGTACGACACCCTTGGGGGCATGGTGTTCAGCGCCTTTCCCAGCATCCCCGAGGACGGCACCACGCCGGAGGTGGATATGCACGGGCTGCACATTCAGGTGGAGCGCATTTCGGATCACCGGGTGGATAAAGCCCTGGTCAGCAAGCTGGCCCCGCCGGAGGAATCCGGCGATGCCGGGACTGCGCCGGAGGAAGAAAAATGACCGGCATCCGTCACCTGTTTTGGGATTTTGACGGCACGCTGTACGATTCCTATCCGGCGATGACGGCTTCGTTCCTGCGCGCGCAGAAAGCGCTGGGCGCGCGGGAACGGCTGCCGCAGGCCGAGGCGCTGGGATACCTCAAGCGCTCGGTCTACGCCGCCTCGTGCGAGCTGGCGCGGCGCAACGGGCTGGAGGTTGGCGACGTGATGGACGCCTTCAGACGCGAGCATGCACGGGACGCTGCCTTTGCGCCTTACGAGGGCGTGGGGGAGTGCTTGCGGGCGCTTGGGGAAGCGGGGATACGTCATTATCTTTATACGCACCGCGACCGCGATGCCGTGCGGCGCCTGGAGGCGGACGGCCTGTGGCCGCTGTTTTGCGACGCTGTGACGCGCGAGGACGGCTTTGCCGACAAGCCTTCCCCCGACGCGCTTTTGGCGCTGATGCAACGCCATAAAGTCCCGCCTCAAAGCGCCGCCATGGTCGGGGACCGCGACATCGACATTTTGGCCGGACAGAATGCCGGCATGCATACCATCCTGTTTGACCCGGACGGGTTTTATCAAAAACTGTCGGCCGACGTTCGCTTGACAAGCATGACTCAGCTCAAAGCGCTGTTTAGAGGTCAAGACGCATAGAATAACGAAACGGGGGAGACAAACCGTGGAACTGTCCGCCATGAAACAAGCCTTGGATGCGCTGGAACAAACCCAATACGCCTACAGCCAGGCCATTGGATGCCTGCATCACGACGGCTCAACCGCCGCTCCGCGCGGTTCCGCCGCCGCGCGCGGGGTTACGCTGGGGTTCTTGAGCGAAAAAAGCCATGAGCTGATGGTGCGCCCGCAGACGCGGGAGCTCATCGAAAGCCTGTGGGCTTGCCGCGACGAGCTGGAAGCGCCGGTGCGCCGGCGCGTGGAACTGCTCAAAAAGCGCGTGGAGGAGCTGACCCGCATCCCCGTTGAGGAGCACGTAGCCTACTCCCGCTTGGTCAACGAGTCTTCGGTGATGTGGCGCCAGGCCAAAGAAAACAACGATTATTCACGCTTTGAGCCCTACTTGGCACAGGTGCTGGACTACTGCCGCCGCTTCGCCGCCTACAAGGACGCCTCCAAGCCGGCTTATGACGTGATGCTGGACGATTACGAAAAAGGCATGAACACCCAGACGCTGGATGCGTTTTTCGCCATGCTCAGGGAGCGGCTGGTGCCGCTGATCGGGCCGCTGAGCGATCAGCCGCCCGCGCCGGATTTCGTGCGCGCCTACTGCCCCGTGGAGGCGCAGCAGCGCCTGTCGGAACGGCTGATGGACATCCTGGGCCTGGATCGCCAGCGTTGCGCCATCGCCCAGACCGAGCACCCCTATACCGTGGGCTTTAACCGCTGGGATGTGCGCATTACCACGCACTATTATGAAAACGCCTTCCTCTCCTCCATGTACAGCGTGATTCACGAAGGCGGCCACGCGCTCTACGAACTGGGCATGGACGAGGAGCTGCAGTTTACCTGCCTCAACGATTGCCCCAGCCTGGGCCTGCATGAAAGCCAAAGCCGCTTCTATGAAAACCTGGTGGGGCATACGCCCGGCTTTTTGAGCTTCCTGGCGCCGACGCTTCGGGAACTGTTCCCCGAGGCGTTAGGCGGAATCGACGACGGCGCGCTCATTCGCGCGGCCAACCGCATGGCGCCTTCCCTGGTGCGCACCGAGGCCGACGAAGTAACCTATCCGCTGCATATCATGGTGCGCTATGAGCTGGAAAAGCGCCTGGTGAGCGGCGATCTGTCCACCCGCGACCTGCCCGAAGCCTGGAACGCGCTTTACCGCGACAACCTGGGCATCTGCCCGGCCAATGACAGCCAGGGCGTGCTGCAGGACATGCATTGGTCTGAGGGGATGTTCGGATATTTCCCGACGTATGCGCTGGGCAGCGCCTACGCCTCCCAGCTGCGCCATGCCATGAGCCGGGAATTGGACGTGGATGCGCTTGCGGCCCAGGGAAACCTGGCGCCCATTACGGCCTGGCTGAGGGAGCGAATTCACCGTCATGGCAATCTCTATGACCCGCGCGACTTGCTCAAACGGGCCACGGGGGAGGACTTTCACCCCGAGTACTACGTAGCGCACCTCACGCGCCGCGCCACAGAGCGCTGATGGCAGGGAGCCGGACGCAAGGGCCGGCTCCCGTTTGTTTCATTGAAACCAAGGAGGAAAGGGCATGCGAAAGAGGGCTGCGGGGTTGGGCTTGGCGCTGGCCGGCGTGTGGCTGACGGCAGGGCTGGTGGGCTTTTCGCGCGAGATGGGACATTGGCTTGCTTGGGCGGCGGCGTTTGCGCTGTTGGGCTGGCTGAACATTCGCTTTTTTTCCTTGCCTGACCGTCGCGCCCGGCGCGTGTTTGGAGGATTGGGTTTCTTGTTTGTCTGCGCGCAGGCGGCGGGGCTTCGGCTGGACGCGGCGGGCGAAACCGGCGCGGCAGGGCTGGCGATGTGCCTGGGCGCAGGCGCTTGCCTGGCGCCGGCCGCCGGCTACGCCTTTTGGTTGGGTCAGAAAGCCCTTTGCGGCCTGAGCCAGTCGCCCGAGGGCCGCATGAGCGCCCGGCGGGTGTATGGGCTGTGCCTGGCGTGTCTGCTGCTGTGCTGGCTGCCGGTGTACCTGGCCTATTGGCCGGGCGTTTCTTCCTATGATATTTACACCCAGATGGACGAAATCCTCAGCGGACAGCTCACCAACCGAAACCCTCTCCTTCATACGCTGGTCATGGGCGGGCTGTACCTTCTGGGACAACGCTTTGGCCGCCCGGACGTGGGGTATACGCTGTTTGTGCTGCTGCAAATGGCGGTGATGGCGGCGTGCTACGCCGCGGTCATGCGCTACCTGTGGCAAAAACGCGCGCCGCGGGCGCTCTTTTGGACGGCGCTGGCGCTGTTTGCGGTGTTTCCCGTGCATTCGGTGCTGGCCGTGAGCGACACCAAAGACGCGCTTTTTACCGCGTTTCTCTGTTTGCTGGTCATCCGGCTGCATCGGGTGTACGAGCGGCGCGAGCTGCTGCGCAGCGGACGCTTTTGGGCAGGCTTTCTGACGCTGACGACGCTGATGTGCCTGATGCGCAACAACGCCTTTACCGGGCTGATACTGCTCTTACCCGTGGGCCTGTGGGCCCTGGGCCGGGACAACCGTCGGCGCGTGGCGGCCCTGGCGCTTTCGGCCCTGGCGCTGTACGCGGGAGCCGGAAACGGTCTCAAGGCGCTCTTTGGCGCGTCGGGCGGACTGGTGACGGAGTGGGTGAGCGTGCAAAGCCAGCAAATGGGCCGCGTTTATGCGCTGTACAGCGAGCAGGACCCCGACAACGCCTACGAAATCGCCTACTACCTGCCCACCGTGGAAAACTATACGCCCTACACGGCCGATCCGCTCAAGACGTTCGCCAATGTCCGCCAGCCCGATCGCCTGTGGGGATTCATCAAGCTATGGGGCCGCATCGGGCTTTCGTATCCGTTGACGTACCTGGACGCCTGGCTATTGAACACCAAGGGCTATTGGCAGCTGTCCGATGTCAGCCATGCGCACATTTACAGCCAAGGCGTGGAAGACCGGCGCGGGTATTTGCTGCTCCAGTCGGCCGACGGGCTGGGCCTGTCGCTTAACAGCCGGTTGGAGTCCTTGGAAAAGCTGTACACGGCGCTGCTGGCCGGCAATGAATACCAGCGCTTTCCGGTGCTTAGCCTGCTCTTTGCGCCGGCGACATGGCTGTGGCTTTGCGCGGGGGCTTTGGCAACGGCGCTGTGGCGGCGGGACAGGCGCACCTGCCTGATGATCGCTTTGGTGGCGGGCAGTTTTTTGCCGCTGCTCTTTGGCGCGTGCGTGCTGATTCGCTACGCCTATCCGTTTGTCAGCTGCATGCCTCTGTTTGCGCTAAGCGTGTGGCAGGCCGGCGCAAAGCCGCCGGTCACAGCCCAAAGCGAGGCCGGCGAATGATAAAATCGCAGATTTTTTCAATTGGGTACTTGACAGCGTCGCCCAAAATGAGTACAATAATCATCGTCGCCTGTGCGGGTGCGATGTTTACGGGGTGTAGCGCAGTCTGGTAGCGCACGTGCTTTGGGAGCATGGGGCCGGGGGTTCAAATCCCTTCACCCCGACCAGAACGGCGGCACACCTGGCGTGGCTCCTTGGTCAAGTGGTTAAGACACCGCCCTTTCACGGCGGCTACAGGGGTTCGAATCCCCTAGGAGTCACCATTTTTGTTTGGCTATGGGCCTTTAGCTCAGTTGGTTAGAGCGGCCGGCTCATAACCGGTTGGTTCGGGGTTCAAGTCCCTGAAGGCCCACCAGCATACGGCCCGGTAGTTCAGTTGGTTAGAATGCCAGCCTGTCACGCTGGAGGTCGAGGGTTCGAGCCCCTTCCGGGTCGCCATCTTCTCTGCCGTGGGCTGTCTTGCCGGTGTAGCTCAATTGGCAGAGCAGCTGATTTGTAATCAGCAGGTTGCGGGTTCAAGTCCCATCGCCGGCTCCACTTTCCGGCTTCGGAAAGCACATGGGTAGGTTCCCGAGTGGCCAAAGGGAGCAGACTGTAAATCTGCCGTCGCAGACTTCGGTGGTTCGAATCCACCCCTGCCCACCAAAAGCCCTTCTCTGCGCCGGAGAAGGCATCATGCGGGAATGGCGGAATTGGCAGACGCGCTAGATTCAGGTTCTAGTGAGGGTTTTCTTCATGCAGGTTCAAGTCCTGTTTCCCGCACCATCAAAAAGCCTTGAAAACATTGAGTTTTCGGGGTTTTTTTCTTGTTTACAAGCCCCTACTACCCTTTATTTTACCCTTTACAGCGTTGTACACCCTTTAACGGTACAAGCGTAACGGGATTGAATTCAATGTCAGTACCCTTTAGGCATTGGGTATCGCCTTGATGAACGCCTGCATTCTGTCTGCACTGTCGCGTCGCATCGTTTCGGTAACGTGTCCGTACTGGTCGAGCGTAAATGCCGCTGTATGGTGTCCGAGGTTCTCTTGAACGGTCTTGATGTCATCGCCGGAGTGGATAGAGGTCACGGCGTAGGTGTGTCGGAGATCGTGAAAGCGAAGGTTTTCAATGCTGGAATCACGCAGGGCTTTCTGCAGCATCTTCCAGACACCGCTTTGCGTCAGATGCCTGCCGAATTCGTTGGTGAATACCAGATTCGGAAATCCACAGTCGTCCCATGCTGCGCCAGCGTGCAGACGCTGTTCCAGTCGATGCAGATGCTGGGCACAGACCTGCAGGCCCATCGGGTGAACTACAACAACAATCCCATTCTGAAATGGTGTCTGACCAACACGGGCATACAGACCGACCGCAACGGCAACATTGTGCCCGTAAAGAATCAGTCGCCGAAACAGCGCATTGACGGCACGGCGGCGCTGCTGGACTGCTATGTGGGCCTGTAT
Organism: Candidatus Limiplasma stercoravium; assembly: GCA_018715175.1. Taxonomy (GTDB): domain Bacteria; phylum Bacillota; class Clostridia; order Christensenellales; family Aristaeellaceae; genus Limiplasma; species Limiplasma stercoravium. The sequence continues at coordinate 2,995 of DVME01000074.1, read as the reverse complement.
GAACACTACAACGAATTTACGGGGGCGATCTGATGAAGCTGAAAGACAAGAAAATCGAAATACTGGCGGTGCAGTCGGTTATCAACGAAAACGGCTATGCGGTCGAAACGCTGGAACCGATCTGCCCGCCCGTGTGGGCGTACTTCCGCCATCTGTCCGGCAGGGAGTATCACGCCGCCAACGCCGAACACATGCAGGAAGAAGTGCTGTTTTCGATCAACTGGCGGAATGACATCACAACTGCGCATGTGATACGCTACAACGGCGTTTTGTGGAATATTACGCGCGTGGATACGTTTGAGGGGTATAAGGGGGATATTTCGCTGTATTGCAAGAAAATATGACTTTTCACGAACTATGACTTGCTTCAATTTGTAGAATCAAGTAAAATAATAGTGGATAGTTATATAGGCGCAATTCGCACATATGTGTTTGATATTGCTGACACCTGAAAGGAGTATCCATTATGACATTAACTCGCGACAATCTTTTTTCAAACATGGATGCTTTGACAAAAGAGGCCATACAGTATTTTTGGAATACGCGGGCTGGACAAATTGATAAGCAGCATCAGAATCAAACCCACGATCAAGGAAATCGTGGAGCCGTAACGGGTGGAAAACAGCTTGACGGCTTTGTAGAATTAGTAAAACAGGTACTTTTACTCTATGGATTGCCAGAAACATGTATTCACACCAACTCTTCATTGGAACTTCCCGGATATTATCGTCCGAACAAGAAGTGGGATTTGTTAGCTGTTCATAATGGGAAACTGCTTGCTGCTATTGAATTTAAGAGTCAGGTAGGCCCCTCCTTTGGTAATAATTTTAACAATCGAACAGAAGAAGCCATGGGAAGTGCTTTAGACTTATGGGCAGCCTACAGAGAAGGCGTATTGGGCACAAATCCCGCGCCTTGGCTGGGATATGTAATGGTCTTGGAAGATTGCGATAAATCGGCCTCTCCCGTAACTGCAACTTCTAAGCATTTTCCAATTATGAAAGAATTTGTTAATGCCTCCTACAAAAAGCGTTATGAAATATTCTGTCAAAAACTCATGTTGGAAAGACAGTATACCGCCGCTTGCTTAATTACCACTCAAAAATCTACCGAAAATCCTAGCAACTATTCATCGCCAATAGATGCCCTTGCGTTTTCTAGTTTTATTGCATCGCTGACAGGGCATATTGATGCAGCACTAAGGAGTAATGTTTAATGTCCACGAGTCACACCCTTTATCATTGGGATGCAAGAAACATTAGTTTTCTTCCTGATAATAGCGTCCATTTGATTGTAACCTCTCCTCCCTATTGGAATCTGAAGGAATATAAGCGAGGCGAAAATCAATTAGGCATTATTGACGACTATGAAAGTTTTGTGTTTGAGCTGTCAAAGGTCTGGCAAGAATGCTATCGTGTGTTGGTTCCCAGCGGACGTGTTGTTTGTGTTGTTGGTGATGTTTGTCTATCTCGCAGAAAATATGGCAGACATGTTGTAATGCCGCTTCACTCTGATATTGCGGTTTCATGCCGCAAAATCGGATTTGATAATTTGAACCCCATTTTGTGGCACAAGATATCCAATGCGGCATTTGAAGCCAATTCAGGTTCTTCATTTTTAGGCAAACCCTATGAGCCCAATGCCATAATCAAAAATGATGTAGAATATATCTTGATGGAACGCAAACCGGGAGGATATAGAAATCCATCAAACGAGCAACGAGAACAAAGTCGCATTGCAAAAGAGGATTATGATGCATGGTTCAGACAAATTTGGAACCTTCCAGGCGCATCATTGCGCAATCATCCCGCACCTTTTCCGCTTGAACTTGCGACGCGTCTCGTTAAAATGTTTTCGTTTGTTGGTGATACGGTTCTTGATCCGTTCTGTGGAAGCGGAACAACAATGATAGCTGCTATGCAAAGCGGACGTAATAGCATCGGTATTGAAACAGAAATCGAGTATTGCGACATGATTGCCAATAGGCTATATAAAGAGAATAATCTGATTTCTGACTACACAATAAATGTAGTTAAATAAAACAATAAGGACGGAAACGCTGGTCCCGTCTCCGTCCTTTGTTTATTTGGTTGTCGTCAATCAGAATCGGAAATGCCTTAATGCCGTACTGCCAAGCGTACACAACTTTACCGTTGATAGTAGTCCACGGTCTGAAGATGTACCGCTTGCCCTTCGGCGCAATGAGTTTTTTACTCATCGGCATCCCTCCTTTCATGGCAATTAACTGTTGCCAAGAGGGAGAATCCATGGTATAATAACTCTGTGCGTAGGTTATGACCAGATACTCTGGACTCATTTCCTGACAACTGAAGTCTAAGGTGGCCGCCTTAGGCTTCTTTTTATGTTCAGCGATTTCTCGCAAAACACCGTTATGAACAGGTGGCCTGAGTAAAGTCAAAAATCATTGCGCTGTCTTCGACGGAGTATTCACCGGGAATGGTGTACTTCTCACCGTTGTCCAGAGTCCATTTGTTCATCTGGCAGAGCGTTTTGATCAAGTCTCTGGAATTCCAACGAAGTCCGGCATTCTTCCCTTCGCGCGCAAATTCTGTCTTTGCAGGGTCATCTTCGCTCGTTTCGACGATTGCCATTCTGTGTCCTTGATAGTCGAGCAAAACCTTGACGTATGCGCTGCAGTTAAGCTTCGATACAGTGGCTTTGCTGATTCCGAGACCGTTTTTTGTGAGTGTCAAATTTGCATCGCCTGTCGTCGGGATGTATACCTTGAATCCTTCGAGTGCCATTCCATCACCACCTTCCGTCCTGTATTATAGCATATGTTTCCATACAATGCAAGCATTTCTTATCTGCAACGTCCTAAAAATTTAGCTTTTTCTTCTGAAACTTGCGTTTGGGTATCAAATCCCTTGCTATTACTGAGCGTCTCTAATTTGCAATGTTTTGTCAATGATTTCTTCGTCGTCTCTTTAAAACACCTTGTGAACGCTCGGGAAACCGTTGTTTCTACCCTTCA
>DVME01000073.1 GCA_018715175.1 Candidatus Limiplasma stercoravium | reverse complement strand
TCAAACTCTTATGTTTAATTCCTGTTACGCTCCAGATTGCTCTGGCTCGCAATTCACTCATTTCATTGACTGCTTGCGTTCTTTCCTTACTCTCTGTATCGTTTTCAAGGTTCGTTGCTCTCAAGCGAGCTCGTACATCATACCACCCTTCCGGCCATTTGTCAACGATTTTTTTCGCTTTTTGAAAAAATCCTCCAGGAAACGCATTTCTACCTTATATATTAAATCCGCCAAAAAGGTTGACAAATCCCGCCCGTTCCTTCATAATAGCCAATTGAGCATGCTTGAATCTTCAGGGAGGGGGCCTTGCGTTGCTGCTTCGCCAAGCGACGGTATACCAACAGGGACGGCTGACGCGGCGCGATGTCGCCGTAAGCGAAGGCCGGGCGGTTGACGTTTTCTTTCCGGCGGGGGCGTCCCCTTTGACAAATGCGTTGGTGGTTCCGGGTCTTGTGGATGTTCATGTACATCTTCGAGAGCCGGGTTTTTTTTATAAAGAAAGCATCCTTACCGGCACGCAAGCGGCGGCGCGGGGCGGCTACACGGCGGTTTGCGCCATGCCCAACGTCAATCCTCCCCCAGATACGCCGGCGCACCTGGATCAGCAGCTCGCGCTCATTCGCCGCGACGCGGCGGTGCGCGTGACGCCCTACGGATGCATCACAAAGGAGCGCAAAGGCCGGGGCGACTTGTGCGACTACGCCGCTCTTTGGCCGCGCGTGGCCGGTTTTTCCGACGACGGCTGCGGGGTGCAGGACGAGGAAACCATGCGTGAGGCCATGCGGCGCGTCAAGGCCGTGGGGGGCATCATCGCCGCGCATTGCGAGGACGAAAGCCTGCTCAACGGAGGCTGGATTCACGACGGCGCCTACGCCGCGGCGCACGGGCACCGGGGCATCAGCAGCGAGAGCGAATGGCGGCAGGTGGAGCGGGACGTGCGCCTGGCGCGCGAAACCGGCTGCCGCTACCACGTCTGCCACGTATCCACCAAGGAGAGCGTGGCGATTCTCCGCCGGGCCAAGGCCGAGGGCGTGGATGTGACGTGCGAAACGGCGCCGCACTATCTGCTGTTATGCGACGAGGATTTGCGCGACGAGGGACGCTTTAAGATGAATCCGCCCCTGCGCGGCGCCGCGGATCGGGACGCCTTGGTGGAAGGGCTGCTGGACGGCACGGTGGACATGATCGCCACCGATCACGCGCCTCATAGCGTCCAGGAAAAGGACGGCGGCTTGCGGGACAGCCTGATGGGGGTCGTTGGGTTGGAATGCGCGTTTGCGGTGCTGTACACCGCTTTGGTGAAAACCGGCGCCGTGCCGTTGGAGCGGCTTTTGTACGCCATGGTCGACGCGCCCAGGCTGCGCTTTGGGCTACCTTACGGCGAAGGCGACCTGGCCGTGTTTGACCTGGCGGCGGCCTATGCCGTCGATTCCGCCGGCTTTGCGTCCAAGGGCCGCGCGACGCCCTTTGAGGGCACGCGCGTTCAAGGGCGCTGCATTTACACGAGCGTGGGAGGGAAACCCGTATGGCAATGCTGAAACAGCGCATGCTGGTCATGGAAAACGGCGCCGTATTTCACGGCCAGGGCTTCGGCGCGGCGTGCGACGCGCTGTGCGAGCTGGTGTTTAACACGTCGATGGTGGGCTATCAGGAAATCGTGACCGATCCCAGCTACACCGCGCAAACCGTGGTGATGACTTATCCGCTCATCGGCAACTACGGCATCACCGACGAGGACAACGAAACCCGCACGCCCACCATGGGCGGCCTGGTGGTGCGCGAATACTGCGACGCGCCCAGCAATTTCCGCTATACCAAGACGCTGGGCGAAATTTTGGAGGAAAACAGCATCCCCGGTTTGCAGGGTGTGGACACGCGGCGCATCGGCCGGCTGATTCGCTCCCAAGGCAGCCAGCGCGCGCTCATCTGCGACGCCGACACCCCCGTGGAGGAAGCCCTGGAGCGCGTGCGCGCCTACCGCCTGCCCACCGACTGCGTCCGCCGCGTCAGCTGCAAAAAGAAGTGGTACGCCCGCACGCCCAACCCACGCTTCTCGGTGGTGGCGGTGGACTGCGGCATCAAGCTCAACATCGTGCGCAAGCTCAACCAGTTTGGCTGCAACGTGACCGTGGTGCCCTACGACACGCCCGCCGACACCATCCTCAGCTTCAAGCCCGACGGCTTGTTCCTCTCCAACGGCCCCGGAGACCCCGAGGACGTGACGCCCGTGATCGACCTGGTGCGCGCGCTTCGCGGACGGCTGCCCATCTTTGGCATCTGCCTGGGACACCAGATGATCTCCCTGGCGTGCGGCGCCAAAACGTTCAAAATGAAATTCGGGCACCGGGGCGGCAACCATCCCGTGCGCGAGCTGGCAACGGGCAAGATTGAAATCACCAGTCAAAACCACTCCTTTGCCGTGGACGAGGCAACGCTTTCGGGCACAGGGCTTGCGCTGACGCATCAAAACCTTCTGGACGGCACCGCCGAGGGCGTGGCCTGCCTGCCGGACAAGCTGTTTTCCGTGCAGTACCACCCGGAAAGCGCGCCCGGCCCGCAGGACAGCGCCTACCTATTCGACCGCTTCATGCGCATGATGGAGGAGGGCCAACGCCATGCCTAAACGCACCGACATTCACCGCATACTGGTCATCGGCTCCGGCCCCATCGTGATCGGGCAGGCGGCGGAATTTGACTACGCCGGCACCCAGGCATGTCTGGCCCTGCGCGAAGAAGGGTACGAGGTTATCCTGGTCAATTCCAAC
>DVME01000072.1 GCA_018715175.1 Candidatus Limiplasma stercoravium | reverse complement strand
GGACGACGCCTTGCAGCCCGCCCAGGAGGAGGACATCCACGAGGATATCGACGTGGACTTCAACCTGGACGACGACTTGGAAGACTTGGATATGGATTTGGGCGACGATCTGGGCGGCATCGACCTGGACGACGACGAGCCCTCTGACCTGGAGTAAGTGTTAGCCCATTGACCGAAAGGGAGTGCCGCGCTTTGTTTGAACTGACAAACCTCGATTCCATCCAGATCGGTATGGCTTCGCCCGAGCAGATCCTCGCCTGGAGCTACGGCGAGGTGAGCAAGCCGGAAACCATTAACTACCGCACCTTGAAGCCCGAGCGCGACGGCCTGTTTTGCGAGCGCATTTTTGGGCCCACCAAGGACTGGGAGTGCAACTGCGGCAAATACAAGCGCATCAAGTTTAAGGACAAGAACAAAATTTGCGACAAGTGCGGCGTGCAGGTCACCCGCGCCAAGGTGCGCCGCGAGCGCATGGGCCACATTCAGCTTGCCGCGCCGGTGAGCCACATCTGGTATTTCAAGGGCATTCCCAGCCGCATGGGTATGCTTTTGGACATCAGCCCCCGCACGCTGGAAAAGGTGCTGTACTTCGCCAACTTCATCGTGCTCGACCCCGGCGATCCCGCCCAGACGGGCCTCAAAAAGCATGAGCTGATCACCGACGCCCGCTACCGCGAAGTCGAGGCCAAGTGCGGTAAGGGCTCCTTCCGCGCCGGCATGGGCGCCGAGGCCGTGAAGGAAATGCTCATGGAGCTGGATTTGGACGCCATTTCCGCCAAGCTCAAAAAGGAAATCGCCGACCTGCTGGAAAAGGAACGCGACCGCGATACCGAAGGCCAAAAGCGCGCCCGCGCCGTCAAGCGCCTGGAGGTGGTGGAAGCCTTCCGCCAAAGCCATAACAAACCCGAATGGATGATTTTGGACGTGGTGCCGGTCATTCCGCCGGATTTGCGGCCCATGGTACAGCTGGACGGCGGCCGCTTTGCCACCAGCGACTTAAACGACCTCTACCGCCGCGTCATCAACCGCAATAACCGCTTAAAGCGGCTTCTTGAGCTGGGCGCGCCGGACATCATCGTCAGGAACGAAAAGCGCATGCTCCAGGAAGCCGTGGACGCCCTGATCGACAACGGCCGCCGCGGACGCGCTGTGACTGGCCCTGGCAACCGCGCCCTCAAGTCCCTCAGCGACCTGCTGCGCGGCAAGCAGGGACGTTTTCGCCAAAACCTGTTGGGCAAGCGCGTGGACTACTCCGGCCGCTCGGTCATCGTGGTCGGCCCAGAGCTCAAGCTTTACCAATGCGGCCTGCCCAAGGAGATGGCGCTGGAGCTGTTCAAGCCCTTCGTCATCGAACGCCTGGTGACGCTGAACAAGGCGCACCAGGGCAAGCACGCCAAGCGCATGGTGGAGCGCGGACGCCCCGAGGTGTGGGACATCCTGGAGGAGGTCATCAAGGAGCATCCGGTGCTTTTGAACCGCGCGCCCACGCTGCACCGCCTGGGCATCCAGGCTTTTGAGCCGGTGCTGGTGGAGGGCAAGGCCCTCAAGCTGCACCCCTTGGTCTGCGTGGCCTATAACGCCGACTTTGACGGCGACCAGATGGCCGTTCACGTGCCGCTTTCCATGGAGGCGCAGGCCGAGGCCCGTTTCCTGATGCTGGCGCACAACAACATTTTGAAACCCCAGGACGGAAAGCCCGTCATGTCGCCTTCGCAGGACATGGTCATCGGCTGCTACTACCTGACCATTGACCGGCCGGACGGCAAGGGCGCGGGACGCTCCTTCATCAGCCCCGACGAGGCGATGATGGCGTACCAGATGGGCGAGCTGTGCCTGCAAGCGCCCATCCGCGTGCGCCTGGAGCGCGAGTTCAACGGCGAAAAAGGCCATAAAACCATCGACTGCACCATGGGCCTGCTGCTGTTTAACGAGGTCATTCCCCAGGACATCGGCCGCAAGCCCCGCAATTGCCTGGACGATATGTTCGCCCTGGAAATCGACGGCCTGGTCAATAAGAAGGAACTGGGCAAGATTGTGGACGAGGTGTATCAGAAGCACGGCATCCACAAGACCGCGCAGGTGCTGGACAACATCAAAAACCTGGGCTTCAAGTATTCCACCCGCGGCGCGGTCACGGTATCCGTCAGCGACATCATCGTCCCGCCCGAAAAACCCCAGGTTCTCAAGGAAGCCGACGATAAGGTTGCCGAAATCAACAGCATGTACCGCATGGGTATGATGAGCGAGGACGAGCGCTACGCCCACGTGGTGGAGATTTGGAACAACGCCACCGCCGAGCTGCGCAGCAAGATCCTGCCCGGACTGGATAAGTTCAACCCCATCCGCATGATGACCGACTCCGGCGCCCGCGGTAGCGCGGCGCAGGTCAGCCAGCTGGCCGGCATGCGCGGCCTGATGGCTTCGCCTTCCGGCAAGACCCTTGAACTGCCCATTCGCGCCAATTTCCGCGAGGGCCTCAAGGAATTGGAGTTCTTCCTCAGCTCCCACGGCAGCCGCAAGTCCCTGGCCGATACCGCCCTTCGCACCGCCGACTCGGGCTACCTCACCCGCCGCCTGGTGGACGTAAGCCAGGAGGTGATCGTGCGCGAGGTGGACTGCTTTGCCAAGCGCGGCGAGCGCGTGCGCGGCATCACCGTGCAGGAAATCACCATCGGCAACCAGGTCATCGAAAGCCTGGAGGATCGTCTGATTGGCCGCGTGGCGGCGGAGGATATCCTGCATCCCCAGACGGGCGAGGTCATCGTGGCGCTCAACGAGACCATCTCCAACGAAAAGGCACGCGAAATCGTCAAGGCCGGCATCACCAAGGCCCAGGTGCGAAGCGTCCTCACCTGCCGCAACGAGACCGGCGTGTGCGCCCGCTGCTACGGCGCCAACCTAGCCACCGGCGGCGCCGTGGACGTGGGCGAGGCCGTGGGCATCATTGCGGCTCAGGCCATCGGCGAGCCCGGCACGCAGCTGACCATGCGCACCTTCCACACCGGCGGCATTGCCAGCGGCGACGACATCACCCAGGGTCTTCCCCGCGTCGAGGAGCTCTTTGAGGCCCGCAAGCCCAAGCGCGACGCCATCCTCAGCGAAATCAGCGGCGTGGTCAGCCTGGGCGAAAACAAGAAAAAGCGCGAGGTCACCGTGACCAACACGGACGACCCCGGCGAAAATAAGGAAACCAAGGTCTACCAAATCAACTACGGCAGCCGCCTCAAAGTGCAGGACGGCCAGCACGTCGAAGCCGGGCAGGAGCTTATCGAGGGCTCCATCAACCCCCACGACCTGCTGCGCATCCTGGGCGTCAAGGCCGTGCAGGACTACCTCCTGCGCGAGGTCTTGAGCGTGTACCGGCAACAGGGCGTGAACATCTCCGACAAGCACATCGAGATCATCGTCAAGCAGATGCTGCGCAAGGTTCGCGTAGAGGACAGCGGCGATACCACGTTGCTGCCCGGCTCCCTGGTGGATATCTACCGCTTTGAGGAAGCCAACTACCAGACCATCCTCAAGGGCGGCCATCCCGCCATCGCCAAGCGCGTGCTGCTGGGTATCACCAAGGCCAGCCTTGCCACCGAGAGCTTCCTTTCCGCCGCCTCCTTCCAGGAGACCACCCGCGTCCTTACCGACGCCGCCATCAAAGGCAAGGTGGATCCGTTGCTGGGCCTGAAGGAAAACGTCATCATCGGCAAGCTTATCCCTGCGGGTACCGGCATGCGCCGCTACAAGGATATCGACCTGGTAGAAAACTTCTGATTCCCCCAAAACACGCTTCTCCTGCGCCTGCGGCGCGGCCGGAGAAACATCACCTTGCTGCGCAAGGCATCCGAACCCACAGCGCAGGTCGCTGAGGGCGGAATACAGCTCGGAGGGGACGGAGGGAAGCGTCAGCCCAGTGGGCTGTTGCCACCGAAGGTGGCAAAGCGACCCGAAGGAGTCAACCGAAACGAGGGGTGGGCGCGGCCAGCGCCCGCCGCGACGATTGAGGTTGCGGGTCTGCTGCCCTCCGAACTTTCTGAAAAGTTTCCATGATCATCTGGGCGGAAAGACGGTTGCGTCTTTCCGCTTTTTTTACGCCATTTTTGGCCAAATGTTAACATTGATAAAAAAACAACAAAGTGGTTGCGTTTTTCTATGCAATGCATTATGATAGTAACCAAAGATTGTGAGAACCCATAAAAGAATCCCCTTACAACCAAACAACAGGAGGTGTACACATTGGACGAAAACAACAAGGCCGTAATGCCCACGTGCGACGCTTGTTCCCATACGGACGAGCAGGCGCTTCTGGCCCGTATCGACGAGCTGGCGCGCGGGTACCGCGGCCGCGAGGGGTCGCTGATTCAGGTTTTGCACATGGCGCAAAGCATCTATGGCTATCTGCCGCTGGAGGTGCAGCGCGTGGTGGCGGACGGATTGGAGATACCCCTGGCAGAGGTCTCGGGCGTGGTGAGCTTCTACTCCTTTTTTTCCACCCAACGCAGGGGCAAGCACACCATCCGCGTGTGCCTGGGCACCGCGTGCTATGTGCGCGGCGGCAAGCGCATCGTGGAGCGCCTGGAGGAATTGCTCAAGGTGGGCGTTGGCGACACCACGCCGGACGGACTGTTCACCCTGGAGGTGGCGCGCTGTATTGGCGCGTGCGGTTTGGCGCCGGCCATGTCCATTGACGATACGGTATATAAGCGCGTCAACCCTGACAATTTGGAACACATCTTGGCCCATTATGCTATGGACAAGGAGGGAGACGCGGTATGAGCATTTCATCCCCCCGCATGCTGGGCGACATCAAAACCGCCTACGAACAAAAGCAAGCCGCCTTTGAGCGGCAGGTGATGGTTTGCGGCGGCGCGGGTTGCGTCAGCTGCCATTGCCAGGAGGTCAAGGATGCGCTGGAAGCGGCCGTGGAAGAGCTGGGCCTTGGGCAGCGCGTCCGGGTTATGGTCACGGGCTGCATTGGCATTTGCGCGGTGGGGCCTGTGATGGTGGTGCAGCCCGAAGGCGTGCTGTACACCAACCTCGACCCCGAACGCGCCGCGGTGATCGCCCGCCGCCACCTGCTGGAGGGCGAAATCGTGGAGGAGTACGCCTTCTATGACCACGAGCAGAAGCGCCGCCTTCCGTACCTCAAGGACATCGGCTTTTTCCGCGAGCAGGTGCGCATTGCGCTGCGCAACTGCGGCCAGATGGAATACGCCTCCTTGGAGGCCTACATCGCCCGCGACGGATACGCCGCCATCGCCAAGGCGCTGGCGGGCAGCCCGGCGGACGTGGTGGAGGAAATCAAGCGCAGCGGCCTTCGCGGGCGCGGCGGCGCGGGCTTCCCCACGGGCGTCAAATGGGAGGCGGGCATGAAGGCCCCCGGCGAACAAAAGTACATGGTTTGCAACGCCGACGAGGGCGACCCCGGCGCATTCATGGATCGCTCCATCCTGGAAGGCGATCCGCACAGCCTCATCGAAGGCATGATGCTGGGCGGCTACGCCATCGGCGCCAACCGCGGCTATGTCTACGTGCGCGCGGAATATCCCCTGGCCGTGGAGCGCTTGAGCAACGCCATCCATCAGGCGCGCGACGCGGGGCTGCTGGGCAAGGGCATTCTTGGGTCTGCGTTTGACTTTGATTTGGAAATCCGCATCGGCGCGGGCGCGTTTGTCTGCGGCGAGGAAACCGCCCTGCTCAACTCCGTGGAAGGCAGGCGCGGCGAGCCCAATCAAAAGCCGCCCTTTCCGTTCGAGTCCGGCCTGTTCCATTGCCCCACCATCATCAACAACGTTGAAACCCTGGCCAACGCACCGGCCATTTTGTTCCACGGCGCGGAGTGGTTCCGCGGCTTTGGCACGGAAAAAAGCCCCGGCACCAAGGTCTTCGCCCTTTCGGGCAAAATCAACAACACCGGCCTGGTGGAAGTGCCCATGGGCATACCCCTGGGCGAGATTCTCTATACCATCGGCGGCGGCATCCCCGGCGGCAAGGGCTTCAAGGCCATTCAGTCCGGCGGGCCCAGCGGCGGCTGCCTTACCCGCGCGCACCTCAACACCCCCGTCGATTACGAAAGTTTGGCCAAGCTGGGCGCCATCATGGGCTCGGGCGGCCTGATCGTCATGGACGAGGATACCTGCATGGTGGATACCGCCCGCTACTTCATGGACTTCATCCGTGACGAAAGCTGCGGCAAGTGCCTGCCCTGCCGCGTGGGTACCAAGCGCATGCTGGAAATCCTGGAGCGCATCACCCAGGGCGAGGGCAAGCCCGAGGATTTGGACATGTTGGAGGAGCTGGCCGAAACCCTGCAACAGACCGCCATGTGCGGCCTGGGACAAACCGCGCCCAACCCCATCCTCTCCACCCTCCAGTACTTCCGCGACGAGTACGAAACGCATATTTACGACCGGCATTGCGACGCGGGCGTGTGCTCCAACCTCTATATCTCGCCCTGCCGCAACGCCTGCCCCGCCTCCGTGGACGTGCCCGGCTACATGAACCTCGTGGCCGCCGGCCGCCTCATGGACGCCTACCGCCTCATCCGCCAGGAAAACCCCTTCCCCGCGGTGTGCGGCCGCATCTGCACCCATCCCTGCGAGCGCCATTGCCGCCGCTCCCAGGTGGATGAGCCGCTGGCCATTTGCTCCATCAAACGCTTCGTGGGCGATTTTGCCCTTAGCGACGCCTTTGAAATCCCCGCCGAAACCCCGCTCAAGCCCACGGGCAAGCGCGTGGCCGTCATCGGCGCCGGGCCTTCCGGCCTGACCTGCGCGTACTATCTCAACCAGCTCGGCCACGGGGTGGACGTCTATGAGGCCGAGCAGGTGCCCGGCGGCGTGCTGTACTGGGGCATCCCGGAATACCGCCTGCCCAACAGCGTGCTGCTCAAGGAAATCCAGGCCATCGAAAAGGCGGGCGTCAAGATTCATCTGGGCGTCACCATCGGCAAGGATCGCTCGCTGGACGACCTGTGCGAGAATTACGACGCCGTCTACATCGCCAGCGGTACGCAAAAGGCGCGCAAGCTGGGACTTGCCGGCGAAAATCTGCCGCAGGTGGAAAGCGGGCTGAGCTTCCTGCGCCGCATCGGGCTGGGGCAAAACCGCGCCGTGCCGCGCCGCTTGGCCATCGTGGGCGGCGGCTCGACCGCGTTTGACTGCGCGCGTACCGCCAAGCGCCTGGGCGCCGAGGAGGTCACCATCGTCTACCGCCGCACCGAGGCTGAAATGCCCGCCGGCGCAGAGGAGGTCGTGGAAGCCAGCGAGGAGGGCATCCGCTTGGAAACCCTCGCCTCGCCGCTGGAAATCCTTAGCGAAAACGGCGAAGTGGTCGGGCTTCGCTTGCAGCGCATGCAGCCGGGCAATTTTGGCAAGGACGGCCGCCGCTGGGTCTATCCCGTGCAGGACGGCGCGTTCGCGCTGCCGTGCGACGGCATCGTTGCGGCCATCGACCAGGAGATGGACGACTACTTCATCAACGCCGTGGAGGAGCGCGTGGCCATGTATTTGGACGTGGATCGTTTCACCGTGAAAACGCGGCGCGAGGGCGTGTTCGCCGGCGGCGACGCCAATCCCCATCGAGCCAACGTCGTTATTGAGGCCATTGCCGACGGCAAGCGCGCCGCCGTCAACATCGACCGCTACCTCGGCGGCAAGGGCGAACTGCACAAGGGCGCGCCCATTGACATCCCCACCATCCCCGACGAAGTGGTGGAGGAGCACCCGCGCTTCCCCATCCAGACGCTTTCGCCCGAAAAGCGCTGCGACAACTTTGACGAGGTGGTCTGCGGCTATCACCGGCTGGACGCCATGGCCGAATCGCTGCGCTGCCTGCACTGCGACAGGAGGTAAGGGCATATGATCCACCTGACCATCAATCAAAAGCCCGTGGCCGTGCCGGAGGGCACCACCATCCTTGAAGCGGCGCGGAGCATCGGCATTGAAATTCCCAACCTTTGTTATCTCAAAGACGTGCATCAGTACGGCTCCTGCCGCATCTGCGTGGTGGAGGTGGAGGGCATGCGCAACCTCCAGGCCTCCTGCGTGGCCAAGGCGCGGGAAGGCATGGTGGTGCACACCAACAGCGCCAAGGTGCGCAAGCACCGCAAGGTGCTCTACGAGCTGCTGTTGTCCAACCACTCCAAGGACTGCCTCTCCTGCGGGCGCAACCAAAGCTGCGAATTGCAGGCCCTGGGCGAGCGCCTGGGCGTGACCGAATGCCGGCTCGCGGGCGAGCAGCCCCCGCGCCATGTGGACGCGTCGCCCTCGATTACCCGCGACACCTCCAAGTGCATCCTGTGCCGCCGCTGCGTGACGGTATGCCGCAACATCCAGCGCGTGGGCGCCATCGACGCGCAGAACCGCGGCTTTGACACCGTTATCAGCCCGGCCATGGGCCTGCCGCTCAACTCCACGGCCTGCGCCATGTGCGGCCAATGCACGGTGGTGTGTCCCACGGGCGCGCTGGCGGAAACCGACGGCCTGGAGCGGGTGTGGAAGGCGCTGGCTGACCCGAAAAAGCGCGTGGTGGTGCAGACCGCGCCGGCTGTGCGCGCGGCGCTGGGCGAGGCGTTCGGCTATCCCGTGGGCACCTGCGTGACCGGGAAAATGGCCGCCGCCCTGCATGAATTGGGTTTTGACGACGTGTTTGACACCAACTTTGCCGCCGATTTGACCATTCTGGAGGAAGGCACGGAGCTGCTGCACCGGCTGGAAGCGGCGCTTGGCGGCGGCGAGGCGGCGCTGCCCATGATTACCTCCTGCTCGCCGGGCTGGATTAAGCACATCGAGCACGCCTTCCCGGACGAGCTTGCGCACCTGTCCACCTGCAAGTCGCCCCACGCCATGCTGGGCGCGCTGGTCAAGAGCTATTACGCCCAGAAGCTGGGCATGGACGCGAAAGACATCTACGTGGTGTCGATTATGCCCTGCACCGCCAAAAAGTACGAGATTCAGCGCCCCGAGATAGCCAACCTGGACGGCGTGCCGGATGTGGACGCGGTGCTGACCACGCGCGAGCTGGCACGGATGATCAAATCCGCCGGCATCGATTTTCGCTCCCTACCGGAGGGCACGTTCGACGCGCCGTTGGGGTTGTCCACGGGCGCGGCGGATATCTTCGGCGTGACCGGCGGCGTGATGGAGGCCGCCCTGCGCACCGTGTACGAGCTGGTCACAGGCCGGGAGCTGCCTTTTGACAACCTGCACGTGACCCCCATCGAGGGCCTGGAGCAGATCAAGACCGCCTCCCTGGCCCTGCGCGACACCCTGCCCGCCTACCGTCATCTGGAAGGCGTGGAGGTCAAGATTGCGGTAACCTCCGGGCTGGCCGGCGCGGACGTGCTGCTGCGCGAGATCGCCAAGGGACAGTCGCCCTACCACTTCATCGAGGTCATGGGCTGTCCGGGCGGCTGCATCAGCGGCGGGGGACAGCCGCGCACGGACGTGGAAAACTTCCGCGAGCTGCGCTCTCGCGCGCTGTATCAGGAGGACGAGGGCAAGCCCCTGCGCAAGAGCCATGAAAACCCGGACTTGCTCAAGCTCTACGAGACCTGGCTGGGCGACGTGGGCGGGCATTTGGCGCACGAGCTGTTGCATACGCGCTATGTGCCAAGAGGACTGTACAACGAACGCTTGGAATAATCCAAACGGCCCCGGCGGGTTCGCCGGGGCCGTGAGATTTTCAGCCTTTGGACTTGAGCGTGATCACGACATGGCGGTTGGGCTCCTCGCCCTCGCTGTGCGTGGTCACGGCGTCGTTTTGCTGCAAGGCGCTGTGCAAAATACGCCGTTCGTAAGGGTTCATGGGCTCCATGACGACCTTGCGGCCCGTTTTGATCGCTCGGTTGGCCATGCGGTTGGCCAAGCGGCGCAAAGCTTCCTCGCGCTTGGCGCGGTAGTTTTCGGTATCCAGGGTTACGCGGGCATAATCCGGCCGGCCGTGGTTGATGTACAGGCTGGTCAGGTATTGCAGGGCGTCCAGCGTTTCGCCGCGCCGCCCGATGAGAATGCCCAGGGTGTCGCCCGTCATGTCGATGCGCAAGCTGCCATCCTCGTCCAAGCGCGCTTCCACGCTGACCTGCACCCCCATCAGGCGCGTCACGTCCAGCAGGAACTGACGGGTGCGCTCCACCTCGTCCTCGCTTAGAGGCGTGGTTTTTTCGGGCTTGTCGGCCTTTTCGGGCTTCTCAGCCTTGGGCTTGGGTTGCTTGGGCGCGGCAGGCTTTTTGTCGGTTCGCTTTTCCGCCTTTGGCGGATGCTCGGGCTTGGGCGCCGGCGCTTGGGCCGCTTCTGCGGCAGGCTTTTCCTCGGCTTTGGCCGGCGCGCGCTTACGCGCGGGCTTTTTGTCTTCCAGCGCGTCGGACAGGCCCACGGAGGAAATCACGTCCGTGGCTTCCACATCCTCGCGCAGCGTCAGGCGCACCACCACGGGCTTGCCGCCCCAGATGCCCAGAAAGCCCTTGCTGCCTTCGTCCAGAATTTCGATTTTGACATCCTCAAAAGAGGCGCCCAGCTTTTCAAGGCCCTGGCTGACGGCCTCTTCCATGGTGCGGGCGCTGGATTCGATGCTTTTCATTTTACCGGCTCCTCCCCTGCGGCGGCCTTGGCCTGCTGTTCCTTCATTTCAAAAATCTTGTTCATCGCAAGGGCCTGAATCCAGCCGAACAGGTTGGACATGACCCAGTACAGCGAGAACATGGCGTTGTAGCTGGAGCAGATCCAAAGCGAGAACAGGGGGAAGAAATACTTCATAAACTTGTTGGTGCCGGCCTGCGTGCCGTTGGGATCTGCCGGCGCGGTTTGCGGCTGGGTGAGCGTCATAAGGTATTGGGTGACGGCGGAAAGGATGGGCAGGATGAACCAACCGTTGTTGTTGGCGTAGATGCTAAGGTTGACGATGAAGAGGTTCAGCGAAGGCAGCGTGGACCACAGCTGCGTTTCCTGCGCATACAGCGGGATGCTTTGCAGGACGGCAAACACGGTTTCGCCGGAAATGTTGGCCTCCGTGATGCCCAGATCGGCCAGGGCCTGCACGGTAGCGGCGTCCAGGCCGCGGAAGACGCTAAGCCATTCGTTCAGGGAGATCAGCTGAAGGCTGTTGCTGTCGGCGATCACGGGGCTGAAGGGGCTGTCGGGCATCCAAATGTTTTTGATCCACAGCCAGCCTTCGTTGGTCTGGGCGCCGGTGGTGATCAGCTCGATGGCCTGTTGCGCCATGGCGGTGTTGGCCACCAGGCGCAGCGCCGACCACATGATAAAGAGGATGACCATGGAAATCAGCATGGGCAGGCAGCCGCTGAGCGGGTTGATCCCTTCGCGCCGGTAGAGCTCCGAGGTTTTTTGGTTGAGCTTTTCGCGGTCGTTGGCGTACTTCTTTTGCAGCTTGTCCAGCTGGGGCTTGAGGTTGGTCATGCGCCGCATGCTTTTGCGGCTCTTGTAATCCAACGGCATGAGAACCAGCTTGATCAAAAGCGTAAAGAGGATCATGGACCAGCCGTAGCTGTGCACGACGGAGTTGATGCCGGTGATGATGCTGGCCAGGAATTCGTTCACGGGGGCTACTCCCTCCTTATGATGGTGTCCGTTACGTCCGGAACGGGGTCATAACCGCCCTTGCACAGCGGGTTGCAGCGCACAAGGCGCCATGCCGCCATCAGTCCGCCCCGAAGGGCGCCGTAGCGCTCGATGGCGGTCAGGGCGTATTGCGAGCACGTGGGCTGAAAGCGGCAGCACGGCGGCGTATGAACGCTGATGTGGCGCTGGTAAAAGCGAATCAGCCAAAGCAACAGGGCTTTCATGGCTTGGGAGCGCCGCGCAGCGCGTCCGCCTTGTTCAGCAGCGAGCGCACCTGCGCCTCCAGCTGCTCAAAGCTGCGCGCCGCCACGGTGGGCCGGGCGACAAACACGTACAGCCCGCAGCGCATGTCACACAAAAGCGGGCGCACGCATTCCCTGAGACGGCGCTTGGCGCGGTTGCGCACCACGGCGGTTCCCACCTTTTTGCTCACCGAAAAACCGACGCGCTTGTGTCCGCTTTTGACGAACAGAAGCGTCAGATCCCTGCACGACGCGCGTTTGCCCCGGCGGTATACATAGCCGAATTGCCGGTTTTTGCTCAGTCTGTACTGTTTTTGCAAAGCCGCGCCATCGTCCTTTCAGGCCGCCCGCAACGAGCGGTATCGGAAAAGCCCGTACCCACTTCACCCGATATCCGAAATGGGGCGGGCCTTTACGGTTTCGCTATGGGGCCGTTTTTCAGGCGCTGAGCACCTTGCGGCCACGGCGACGACGGGCGGCCAGCACACGGCGGCCGTTCTTGGTGGACATGCGGGCGCGGAAGCCGTGCACCTTGCTGCGCTGACGCTTTTTGGGCTGGTAAGTACGAAACATCTGTGAACACTCCTCGTCAATTTGATGCCATATGGCGGTGCGCATGCTCTCGCAAACGCAGGATACCACAAAACAGCCATTATAGTATACAGATCGTGGGCTTGGCTGTCAAGATAAAACGCCAGATTTTCCACGGCGTTATACGCGCGTCACGGCCTGCGTGCGCATGAGCCCCTGCGCAAGCCCGGCGCCCAGCGCCCATAGGTCATACGCGCGCAGATCCAGCGCCAGGAGCGCGTCGGGCGAGGCGCTGTCGCAGGCGCGGGAAAGCACGGGCACGGCGCTTTGGCGCAGATCCGGCAGCGCGGCGCCGCGCCTCAGCCCCAGCAAACGCGCGTAGGTGGGCAGGGGATGGGCGCTGAGAAAATCGCCAGTAATGTCCAAAAGCGCGTGGCAGCATAGGCGGCTGAGGCGCGCGTAGGCATAGCGCCGGGTCTTGAGACGTAAAAGCAGCTCCTCGCGCGTGGCGGCTTGGGCGGCGCAGGCTTTGAGGCGGTTTTCCAGTCCTTCGGCACAGCCGGGCAAAAGGGCCAGCGCCTGCGCGCTCTGCGCGCGCAGCTTGTAAAGGAGCACGCGGTCCAAAGCGTCGGGCAGGCACACGGGCGCGGCGGGCAGCTCGTAGCCGCAGGCGTCCCGCACCGCCGCCTCATCGCCGCGCAGGAAGGCCGCGCGCACCGCCGTGGCGGAGGGCCACGTCCGGGGCGAGAGCCCGGCGGCGTGATAATCCCCTTCGCGGCACACCGGCAGGGGAATGAGCGGGCTGTCGAGGCGGCGCAGGGCGCGCAGGTAGCAAAGCGCGAGGATGTTGTTGGGCTTTTTCCAGGGCGGTTCGCCGGAAACGTCCAGGCAGCAGTCCAGCGCTTGCCCCTGCGCGGCGGCGTAGCTCAAGCCTCTGCCCAGCGACGCGCGAAGCGCGTTTTTGAAGGCGGGCGTGGGCGCCTCCAAAAGCTCGACCGCGGGCCAAAGCGCCTCCAGGCCGTCCTCCGCGCCGAAGGAGAGGTGCGTGACAAACCCCAAGCGGGTGAGAAGGCTCACCCCGCCCAGCGCAAAAGCCTCCGCCTCGCGCACGCTGAAGGCGCAGGGCAGCTCCAGCACTAAGTCGGCGCCGGCTTCCAGCGCGGCGCGGGCGCGCATGGCGGGCGCGTGAAGCGCCGGCATCCCCCGCTGGGTGAACGGCCCGCTCATCAGACACACGATGCGCGCGCCGGGCAACCGCTCCCGGATCAGCTCAAACTGCCGCCGGTGTCCCCGGTGGAAGGGGTCGTATTCACAGATGATGCCCACGACGGTTCCCATGCCCTCGCCCGGCGCGCCGATGGCTTTTCCGGCGCGCTTTTTTGGGCTTTCCCCCTTCCCTTTAAGTAGAAATAGTTGTATACTATGAGGGTTGAATACAATCCGTATTGTAGCACATAAGGGAGGAAATGAACATGTCCGCCATTGAGAAAATCAAAGCCAAAGCCAAGGCCAACGTTCAACACATCGTGCTGCCCGAGGGCACCGAGCCCCGCACCGTGCAGGCCAGCGCGAAAATCCTCAGGGAAGGCGTGGCCCGCGTGACGCTTTTGGGCCAACCTGACGAAGTGCGCAAGGTGGCCGCCGAAACCGGCACCGATCTGACGGGCGTGGCCATCATCGATCCCGCGACCAGCGACAAGAGCGCCGCTTACGCCGAGTTGCTCTACGAGCTGCGCAAGGCCAAGGGCATGACCCCTGAACAGGCCACGGAGCTGGTGACCAAGAACACGCTGTACTACGGCGCGGTGATGCTCAAGGCGGGCGACGCCGACGGCATGGTGGCCGGCGCTATCAACTCCACCGGAAACGTCCTGCGCCCGGCGCTGCAAATCATCAAGACGGCCCCCGGCATCAAGGTGGTGTCCAGCTGCTTCATCATGGAGCTGCCCGACCACAAGTGGGGCGACGACGGCGTGATGATCTTCGGCGACTGCGCCGTGATCCCCAACCCCACGGCCGAGGAACTGGCGGCCATCGCCATCGCCAGCGCCGCCTCCGGCAAGCAGCTGGTGGACATTGACCCGCGCGTGGCCATGCTTTCCTTCTCCACCAAGGGCAGCGCCAAGCACGATAACGTGACCAAGGTGCAGGAGGCCACGAAGATGGCCCATGAACTCGCGCCCGACTTGCAGCTGGACGGCGAGCTTCAGGCCGACGCCGCGCTGGTGGAAAGCGTCGGTCAGCTCAAATCCCCCGGCAGCGCCGTGGCGGGCCATGCAAACGTGCTGGTGTTCCCCGACCTGCAGGCCGGCAACATCGGCTACAAGCTGGTGCAGCGTCTGGCGGGCGCGGAGGCCGTGGGCCCCATCATCCAGGGCCTGGCCAAGCCCGTGAGCGATCTGAGCCGCGGCTGCTCGGTGGATGATATCGTCAGCGTTGTGGCCATTACCGCGGTGAAGGCCCAGGGCTAATGAAAAGGAGTACGACGCCATGAAGATTTTGATTGTCAACGCGGGTTCTTCCTCTTTGAAATACCAGCTGGTGGACATGGACGGCGAAAAGCTCATGGCCAAGGGCCTGGTGGAGCGCATCGGCATCGAAGGCAGCAAGCTCACCCAGAAGGTCAACGGCCAGGAAATCGTGTACGAACAGCCCATCAAGGACCACACCGAGGCCTGTTCCCTCATGATCAAGGCCCTGACCGACCCGGACAAGGGCGCCGTCAAGCACATGGACGAGATCGGCGCGGTGGGCCATCGCGTGCTCCACGGCGGCGAGGCGTTCACCGCCAGCGTGCTCATCAACGACGAGGTCAAGGACGCTATCCGCGCCAACATCCCCTTGGGCCCTCTGCACAACCCCGCCAACCTCATGGGCATCGAGGCGTGCGAGAAGGTTATGCCCGGCACGCCCAACGTGGCCGTGTTCGACACCGCCTTCCACCAGACCATGCCGCCCAAGGCCTACCTCTACGGCGTGCCCTACGAGTACTATGAGCGACTGCACGTGCGCCGCTACGGGTTCCACGGCACCAGCCACCGCTATGTCAGCAAGCGCGTGTGCGAGTTTTTGGGCCTGAACCGCAAAACGACCCGCGTGATCACCTGTCACCTGGGCAACGGCTCCTCCATGGCCGCCGTGGACGGCGGCAAGTGCGTGGATACCAGCATGGGCATCACGCCTTTGGAGGGCGTCATCATGGGCACCCGCTCGGGCAGCATGGATCCCGCGGTGGTGCAATACATCGCCAATAACGAGCACATGACCGTGGACGAGGTTCTCAACATGTGCAACAAAAAAAGCGGGCTTTTGGGCATCAGCGGCCTGAGCAGCGACATGCGCGACATCGACGCCGCCGCCGACAGCGGCCACGAGCGCGCCGCCATCGCCCGCGATATGCTCATCTATGGCATCCGCAAGTACATCGGCGCCTACGCCGCCGCCATGAACGGCGTGGACGTGGTGGTCTTTACCGCCGGCATCGGCGAAAACGGCGCCGAGCTGCGCGAAAAGGTCATGAGCGGCTTTGAGTACCTGGGCGCCAAGCTCGACCCCGTCAAGAACGTCGAGGGCAACCGCAAGGAGAGCGTCATTTCCACCGACGACAGCAAGGTCAAAATCTGCGTCATCCCCACCGACGAGGAAATCGTCATCGCGCGGGACACCCTGTGCATCGTGACCGGCAAACCGATCGAATGAATTTTGGCAAGCCCGGTTGGGCGCGGGTGCACGGGCGTCTGCGCCCCGCCGGGTTTTCCATAAAGGCGGCGAGGTGCGTCCGTTGATAAGGGGATGGATGAAACAGGCGGGGCTTGTGGGGTGCGCTGTCATGATGGCGGCCGCGCCCTGGCTGAACTTGGCCCCGGCCTCCAAAGCCCGGCCCGACGCAGAGGATATTTTTGGATACCTGTACCAGCTCATCGCCAGAACGTTTGCCTCTTTGGAGGTCGATCGCCTGGCGGCTGCGCTCACATTGGCCGCGTGCCTGTGGCTGTGCCGGCGTTTCCTGTTTCAAAAGCCTGCGGGAACGGGCGTGGGGGAGTATGGGCTGTGCGCTTTTTTCAGCCTCATGACGCTCCTGTGCACGGCCGTGCGCACGCAGGACACGGTTGCAGTGCTCTGGGAAAACGCCTTTCAGGTGTGCAAGGCGGGGCTGTTTTTTGCGGGGATGTATCTGATCTTTCTCATGCTGCTCAGGGCGCTTCGCAAGGGGCTGGAAAAGGGGCGGCGGGCGGGCCTGCCCTCAAGTCTTTCAGGCTTGAGGGGATACGATACCTTCTGGCGGCTGTTCCTGGTGATTTCGGCGGCCTGGCTGCCGCAAATTCTCATCCGATACCCGGGCGTGCTCATGTGGGACAGCTACATGCAGATCAAGCAATTCATGGGCGAGGCGCAGCGCATCTCCAGCCATCCGCCCTTTGGGACGCTTGTGTATGGCTCGCTGGCTTGGCTGGGCGAAGCCATGGGCCAGCGCAACCTCGTTTACTTCGTCTTTACCCTGCTGCAATGCGCCGCCTACATCGCCGTGCTCAGCTACACCCTGTGCGTCATGCGCCGCATGGGAACGCCGGGCTGGGCGCGGCTGACGGCGCTGGCGCTGTACGCCCTCTCGCCCTGCTACGCGGGCTGGGCTACGGTGATCGCCAAGGACACCATGTTCCAGATTCCCTTTTTGCTGATGGTGACGCTGCTGTGGGAGTTCGCATGGGAGCGGGAAGGGTTCTTGGAAAACTGGCGCAAGCCGGCTTTGCTGGGGCTGTGCTTCTGGGTGATGGCGCTGAGCCGTCATAACGGGCTGCCGTTGGCCGTGGCGGTGCTGGCGGTGATGCTGCTGATGCTCCGCCCCCTTCGCAAGCGCCTCCGCGCGGCGGCGCGGCTGGTTGTCTGCGGGGCGATGAGCCTTGCGCTCGCCGTGGGCGTGGAAGCCGCCATCAGCGCGGCGCTGGACATCCGGGATCGTTACATGCAGGATGTTCTGTCCCTGCCGTTTCAGCAGACGGCGCGGGTGGTAAAGCTCCACGGGGAAGAGATTCCCCCGGAGGAGCGGGAGATCATCGACCGTGTGCTGGACTACGATTCGCTGGCGGAGGGGTATAATGACTGGTATGCCGACAACGTCAAGGATACCTACCGCCAGACGGCGACGGTTGAGGATCGCGCGGCTTACTGGCGCGTATGGTGGCGGCAGGGCTGCCGCTGGCCTGTGGAGTATCTGGACGCCGCGCTGCACATGAACGGCGTGCTGTTTGACCTGCGCGACAACGAGCCCATGTACATCAGCTTCAGCGACATGGAGCTGCACAACTATGTTTATCCCTGGTCGTTCAACGACATGACCATGTACGACCGCGAGGCGCTGGTTTCGCTCAACAGCCTGCAGCGCGCCCTGACGGAATGGTACATGGACTTTGACAAACTGCCGCTGATCGGCCTGGCGGCCAGTATGAGCTTTCACGTGCTGTTGATGCTGGCGCTTCTTTACTTGTCCATAAAGGACGGGCGCAGGGAATGCTGGCTTATTTGGCTGCCCGCGCTGGCGACGCTGTTGGTCTGCCTGTTTTCGCCGGTGGTCTACCTGCGCTATGCGCTGCCGCTGATCGGCTCGGTGCCGGTAGGACTGGCCGCTTGCGCGGCGGCGCGGCCGGCCCAAGCCCGAGAGTGCGGGTAAGCTTCGCGCTTTGCAAATCGGAGGTGATTCCATGGAACTGGATGTATCCCTGGGCTTTGTCCACCCCGCGACGGCCTTTCCCTTCGAGGCCGCGGTAACGCTGCCGCCTCAGAACCTCGGCGGCGAAACCGTGGCCTTTGACGGCGTAACCCTGCAAGGCGTCTACCAGGTGGCCGGCGACGTGGTCGTGCTGGAAGGCCGGCTGGCCACCGTCGCGCACGCTGCCTGCGCCCGGTGCGCCGCGCCCGCGCAGGCGGTTGTGGAAACGGCGTTTCGGGAGACATTTCGCAAGGACGCCAACGAAACGCAGGACGAGAGCTTCCGCTACGAGGGCAAAAGCGTGCCGCTGGATCAGATGGCGCTGACGCTGGTGCTGCTTAACCTGCCCATGCGCTTTTCGTGCGCAAGGCCGGATTGCCGGCCCGCCGCCGAGCTGACCGCCTGGGACGAGGACGGCAAAACCTGGTCCGAAGCGGGAGCGGAGGCTACCTACCGGCCCTTTGAGGGCCTGGACGCGATGATGCAAGAGAACGGAAAGGAGAGACCCACATGAAACGCCTCATTCTTTGGCTGACCCTTCTGACGCTGTGCGCCGTGCTGACGGCGGCGCCCGCCCTGGCCTACTGGGACTACCAAATGCGTCTGGCCCTCATGGACGACGAGCTGCCCGTGATCTATGGAACGCTCAATCAGCGCATGGCCACGCGCACAGGCCCTTCCACCGAGTATCCCGAGCCCGGAACCTTTCTGAGCAAGGGGGAGGAGGTGCGCATTATTTCCATCTCTTTCGACGTCAACTCCGTGCCCTGGGTGCAGGTGGATCTGCCGTACGGCGGGCAGTACATCCGCGCCTACACGGGCCTCAAGCGCTTTGACGGCGTGGACTCGGACGACATTCCCCGCGAGTTTTATTACAATATCGAGGCCAAGCTTAACCAGGACTACAAGCCGCTTTACGGCCCCGGCCTGATGTACGCCTCCTATGACTACACCCTCAAAGCCGGCAGCAGCGTCGTCATTGTGGATTTTGAAAATGGCTACACCATGTGCGAGTTCCTCTCCGGCGACGATCAGCGAAACCGCGTGTGGATTGCCGACGATGCGCTTGACACCGTGGGCTGAATCCTTGGGGGACGGCCAAAAAAAGGCTTGACAAAGATTCGGCCCCATCATATAATCTAACTTGGTCACGCTGCGACCGGGGGGCAATGCGCGCTTTGGGCACAGCGTTCCAGGGACGACGATCTTGTCTGTACAAACCGGGCAACGGCGCGGGTTCGGGCTGTTTTCCGGAAGGCGGGTTCGCCCCAGGCGAACGGATATGCAAGGCTCCGTCATCGGCGGGGCGACGGAATGAGGAGGTGTAACCATGGCTCTTCCCAAGGGAAAAGTGTCCAAGGCCCGTGGCCGTAGCCGTCGCGCCAATTGGAAGCTCACCCTGCCCGGCATTGTCGAATGCCCGCAGTGTCACGAAAAAAAGCTTTCCCACCGCGTGTGCAAGCATTGCGGCTATTATAACGGCGTTCAGGTCATCGACATGACCGAAAAGAAGGAAAACGCCTGATTCCTTCTCATGAGCCCGCGCTGCGGGCTGTCAGCCCTTTGAACAGGAGGAAGTACGCGCGTTCGCGCCCCAAGAGAGGACGGCTCGCCGGCTGAGAGGCTGTCCGGGAAAGCGCGCGCGGAAGGTCGCCTAGGAGGGCGCGGGGTGAACGGCCTGGCCGCAGCTCCGCCGCTGGCGCGCGTTACCGCGCACAGAAGGCGGCGTTTTGCGCCGCGAAATAAGGTGGTACCACGGAGCCGCTCCGTCCTTTGGGCAGGAGCGGCTTTTTCCGTTTCCGTGGACATCATGGAGGCGATGGCATGAATTGGGATTCGGTGATTTCCCGCCTGAGCGTACCGGGCTTGACGCTTTTGGTGTTGGGCGCGGCCGGCTGCGTCCAGGCCACGCGGCTTTGCCGCCTGGTGCTGGGCCAGCGCGGTGAACGCTTCATCCTTCCCCTTCGTTTGGTCAGCCTTCTGGCCGCGCTGCTGGGAGCGCTGATCTTGCTGGACTTTATTCCGGGCCTTTGACCGGCCCTGCATCACAGGAGGACGACCATGGAATTCAACATGCCGAAGGTCTATACCCCGCAGGAAATCGAAAGCCGCATCTATCAAATGTGGGAGGAGGCCGGCGCGTTTGAGGCGCATCGCGTGGAAGGCAAAAAGCCCTTCACCATCGTCATGCCGCCGCCCAACATCACCGGCCAGCTTCACATGGGGCACGCCATGGACTGCCTTTTGCAGGACGCGCCCACGCGCTACCACCGCATGAAGGGCGATCCGACCCTTTGGCTTCCTGGTACGGATCATGCCTCCATCGCCACGGAGGTCAAGGTGGTGGAGCACATGAAAAACGAAGAAGGACTCACCAAGGCGGACGTGGGCCGCGAAGGGTTCTTGCAGCGCGCCTGGAAATGGAAGGAAGAGTACGGCGGGCGCATCAACCGCCAGCAGCGGCGCCTGGGCGCCAGCTGCGACTGGAGCCGCGAGCGCTTTACCATGGACGAGGGCTGCAACCGCGCAGTCCGCGAGGTGTTCGTGCGCATGTACGAAAAGGGCCTCATCTACCGGGGCGACCGCATCATCAACTGGTGCCCGGTCTGCCGCACCGCGCTGTCCGACGCCGAAGTGGAATACCAGGAGCAGGCCAGCCACCTGTGGCACATCCGCTATCCCGGTGCCAACGGCGGCCCCGGCGTGGTGGTGGCTACCACGCGGCCTGAAACCATGCTGGGCGACACCGGCGTGGCCGTAAATCCACAGGACGAGCGCTACGCCGACCTGGTGGGCCAAACCGTCATCCTGCCCATCGTGGGCCGCGAGATTCCCGTGGTGGCCGACGATTATGTGGACATGGAATTTGGCACCGGCGCCGTCAAAATGACCCCCGCCCACGACCCCAATGATTTTGAGGTGGGCAAACGCCATCACCTGGACGTCATCCGCGTCACCAACGACGACGGCACCATGAACCAAAACGCCGGGCGCTTTGAGGGCATGACCGCGCTGGAGTGCCGCCAGGCCGTGGTGGAACAGCTGCGCGCCGAGGGCTATCTGGTCTCCGTGGAGGATTACACCCACAACGTAGGCACCTGCTACCGCTGCCATCAGACCGTGGATCCGGTTACCAGCACGCAATGGTTTGTTAAGATGGCGCCGTTGGCCCAGCCCGCCATCGACGCGGTGCGCCAGGGCCAGACGCGCTTTTTGCCCGAACGCTTCTCCAAAACCTACTTCAACTGGATGGAAAACATCCGCGACTGGTGCATCAGCCGCCAGCTGTGGTGGGGGCACCGCATCCCCGCCTGGTACTGCGACGAGTGCGGCGAAACCATCGTCGCCCGCGAAGCCCCCGACGCCTGCCCCAAGTGCGGCTGCAAGCGGCTCAAGCAGGACGAGGACGTGCTGGATACGTGGTTTTCCTCCGCGCTGTGGCCGTTTTCCACGCTGGGCTGGCCTGACGAAACCGAGGATCTCAAATACTTCTACCCCACGAGCATGCTGGTGACGGGCTACGATATCATCTTTTTCTGGGTGGCCCGGATGATCTTTTCCGGCCTGGAGCAAATGGGGCAGACGCCGTTTGAAACCGTGCTCATCCACGGCCTGGTGCGCGACGCCCAGGGCCGCAAGATGTCCAAAAGCCTCGGAAACGGCGTGGATCCGCTGGAGATCATCGACAAATACGGGGCCGACGCGCTGCGCTTCTCCCTGGCCATGGGCGTCAGCCCCGGCAACGACACCCGCTACTCCGACGAAAAGGTGGAAAGCGCCCGCAACTTCGCCAATAAGGTCTGGAACGCCGCGCGCTTCGTGCTGATGAACACCCAGACGCGCGAGCCCATCGACCCGTCGCTCCTGCTTTTGCCGGATCAATGGATCTTGAGCCGCCTCAACCGCGCCATCACCCTTATCAGCGGCCACATGGAGGACGGCGACTTTGGCCTGGCCGCAGGCGAAATCTACGATTTTGCCTGGAGCGAGTTTTGCGACTGGTACATCGAGCTGGCCAAAGGCCGCCTCATCGGTGAGGACGAGGCGCAAAAGCGCAACGTGCGCGGGGTGCTGTGCTATGTCCTGGAAAGCCTGCTCAAGCTCCTGCATCCTTTCATGCCCTTCCTGACCGAAGAAATCTTCCAAAACCTGCCCGGACACGAGGGCATGCTCATCCTGGCCGCTTGGCCCGAGGCCAAGGCCGAATACGCCTTTGACGCCCAGGCGCGGCAGATGGAAGGGCTGATGGAGATCATTCGCGCCATTCGCAACCTGCGCGCGGAAATGAACGTGCAGGCCGGGCGCCGCACGCATGTAACCCTTATTCCCGAGACGGGCTGGGAGGAAACGCTGCGCCTGGCCGAGCCGTATTTGCAGCGGCTGGCCTATGCCAGCGACGTGGCCGTGGGCGGCAAGGACGCGCTCAAGGGCCGCAAGGTCGTCAGCGCCGTGTGCGCCGCGGGCGAGATTCGCATTCCGCTGGACGACTTGGTGGATCTCCAAAAGGAGCTCGCACGCTTGCGCAAGGAGCGGCAAAACCTGCAAAACGAGATCGCCCGCGCCACGGCCCGTTTGAAGAACGAGGGCTTCCTGGCCAAAGCGCCCGCGGCGCTGGTGGCGCAGGAGCGCGAAAAGCTCAAGACCAACGAAAGCATGCTCGAGGCGCTTGAGGCGCGCATCGCCGGACTGGAGGAAGGCTGACGGCGGCCGGGAGGATCCATGGAAAGCGCTTTTCATCACATCCCCGTGCTCTTTGAAGAAGTCATGGCATATCTGTCGCCGCGCGACGGCGGCGCGTATGCCGACGGCACCCTGGGCGGCGGCGGACACAGCGAGGGCATTCTCCTGCGCGCGCCGCATGCTGTGCTCTACGGCATTGACCGCGACGGGCAGGCCATTGCCGCCGCCTCCGCCCGCCTCGCCCGCTTCCAGGGCTTTCATGCCGTTCATGGCAACTTTCACGACGTAAAAGCCCTGCTGGACGGCGCGCCGCCCCTGGACGGCGCTTTGCTGGATTTGGGCGTGAGCAGCCATCAGCTGGACACGCCCGAGCGCGGCTTTAGCTACCACGCGGACGCCCCTTTGGATATGCGCATGGATCCGTCGCAGGGACAGACGGCGGCGCAGTACCTGGCCGGGGTGTCCCAGGAGGAGCTGCGAAGCGTGCTTTGGGAATACGGCGAGGAAAAATGGGCCGCGCGCATTGCGCAAATCGTGGTGGAACGGCGGGCGCAAAAACCGCTTCTCACCACCGCCGACCTGGTGGCCGCGGTGGATGCGGCCATCCCCAAGGCTGTGCGCCTCAAGGACGACGGCCACTCCGCCCGCCGCACGTTCCAGGCGGTTCGCATCGCGGTCAACGACGAATTGAGGCCGCTCAAGCAGGCGCTGCTGGATTTTGTGGATCTGTTGGCCCCCGGCGGCCGTCTCTTGGTGATTACCTTCCACTCGCTGGAGGATCGCGTTGTCAAAAATACCTTTCGCCAGATGCAAAACCCCTGCACCTGCCCGCCCAAAGCGCCGGTTTGCGTGTGCGGCAAAAAGCCGCTGGGCCGCGTGCTGGCGGGCGGCGCGGTCAAGCCTTCGGAGCAAGAAGTCCAAAGCAATCCCCGCGCGCGCAGCGCCAAACTGCGCGTGTTTGAAAAGAGGTAAGCCATGCCCATCCTGTACGTGGTCGCCACGCCCATCGGCAACCTTGGCGACATGACGCCTCGCGCCGTGGAAACGCTCAAGGCCGTGGGCCTGATCGCCGCCGAGGATACCCGCGTGACCCAAAAGCTGCTCAATGCCTTTGACATTCATACGCCCTTGACCAGCTGCCATGAGCACAACGAGCGCGGCAAGGCCGCTTTCATCGTTCAGCGCATGTTGACCGAGGGCCTTGATGTGGCCGTGGTTACGGACGCCGGCACGCCCTGCGTCAGCGATCCGGGCACCGCTTTGGTGGCGCAGGCCGTGGCCGCGGGCGTGGAGGTCGTGGCGGTGCCCGGCCCCACGGCCCTGGCCGCCGCGCTGAGCGTAAGCGGCATCGAGGCGCAGGAATTCACGTTTTTCGGTTTTTTGCCACGCCATAAGGCCCAGTTGCGCGAAAAGCTGCTGGACATGGCCCGGCGTTCCCGCGTCGCCGTAGCGCACGAGTCGCCCCATCGGGTTGCGGAGCTGCTCGGCGAGGTGGAGTCCGTCCTGCCGCATACCCGCGTCAGCGTAAGCTGTGATTTGACCAAGAAGTTTGAAAAGACGCTGCGCGGGCCGGTAGCGCAGGTTCGCCAGGCGCTGGAGGCCGATCCCAACGCGCAGAAACGGGAATACTGCGTGGTGTTTCGCTGGGAGGCGCAGGATTTGGCGCCGCCCGAGCCGGCGCCGGAGCTGGGGTTGGAGGCGCGGCTGATGGACGGCCTGGCCCGGGGGATGAGCCTTCGGGAGAGCATGGAGGCGCTCGTAGCCTCGGGCGAGCGCAAAAACGCCGTATACGCGGCCAGCCTGCGGCTTAAAGCCCTGTGCGCGGAACTGGCCCAGCAAGCGCCCGGCGAAAAATCAGGGGCTTGACAATCCCGGTGCGCGGTGCTATGATGGCAACCAAGCACACCGAAAGGAGGAGGTTCCATGAAACGCTGCCAGCGCTTCGCCGCGTCCTTCTTCTTTTACTTTTACTTTGGCTTTACGTTTTTGCGTAAGGCCTTGTTGCGTTGTGCTGTGGAGTAAGGTTTTGAAACGCGCGAAACCGAGACCCTCGCGGCCAATGCCGCGGGGGTCTCTTTTGTGAAGAAAGGGAGCGAAGGGCATGATTGTCATCCTCAAGAAAAACCCGGAGGAAAAGCAGCTACAAAACCTCATGGCCTGGCTGAAAAGCCTGAACATTACCATTCATCCCTCCGAGGGCGAGACGCACAAGGTGCTGGGCCTGGTGGGGGATACGTCCGTGGTGGATATCGACTTGCTGCGCGCGCTGGACATCGTGGAGGACGTCAAGCGCGTTCAGGAGCCCTATAAAAACGCCAACCGTAAGTTTCACGAGCAGGACACCGTGATCCCCGTGGGTCAAACAACCGTGGGCGGAGGCTCCTTCAGCGTTATCGCGGGCCCGTGCAGCATCGAAAGCGAGGAGCAGGTATGCCTGATCGCCACGGCGGTCAAGGCTTGCGGCGCGACCATGCTGCGCGGCGGCGCCTTCAAGCCGCGCACCTCGCCCTACGCTTTTCAAGGCCTGCGCGACCGCGGGCTGACCCTCTTGCTGGAGGCCAAAAAGCTCACCGGACTGCCGGTGGTCACGGAAATCATGGATTTAAGCCAGCTCAGCCTCTTTGACGAGGTGGATGTGATCCAGGTGGGCGCGCGCAATATGCAAAACTTTGAACTGCTCAAGGAGCTGGGACATACCGGCAAGCCCATCCTCATCAAGCGCGGTTTGGCCAACACCCTGCAAGAACTGCTCATGAGCGCCGAGTACGTTATGGCCGGCGGCAACGATCGCGTCATCCTCTGCGAACGCGGCATCCGCACCTTTGAAACCGCTACGCGCAATACCCTGGATCTCTCCGCCGTGCCCATGCTCAAGCGCATGAGCCACCTGCCGGTCATTGTGGATCCCAGCCACGCCACGGGCTTGTCCTGGATGGTTAAGCCCATGGCCCTGGCCGCCACCGCCGCCGGCGCCGACGGGCTGATGATCGAGGTGCACAACGACCCCAAGCGCGCCTTGTGCGACGGCGCGCAATCCATTACGCCGGAGGCTTTCCGCGACGTGATGCGCGGCGTGAACGCCATTTTGCCCCACGCCTACCGCCCCGAAAAGGAGGCCCATGCATGAACATCGCTGTCATCGGCCTGGGACTCATCGGCGGTTCCATGGCCAAAACCCTGCGCCGGCATATGCCGCATACGGTGCTTGGGCAGGACATTGACGCCCAGGTACTCTACAAGGCCCGCCTGCTGGACGCCATCGACGGCGAGCTCACCCCGCAGCGCCTGGCCATTTGCGATATGGTGTTCATAGCCACCTGGCCCAAAGCCGCCGTGGAATACGTTGCCGAACATGCGTCGGAGTTCAAGCCCGGGGCGATGGTCATCGACC
Organism: Candidatus Limiplasma stercoravium; assembly: GCA_018715175.1. Taxonomy (GTDB): domain Bacteria; phylum Bacillota; class Clostridia; order Christensenellales; family Aristaeellaceae; genus Limiplasma; species Limiplasma stercoravium. The sequence goes on along the minus strand of DVME01000072.1, from coordinate 12,753 downwards.
TGTGCGGCGTCAAGCGCGCGGTATGCGAGCCGCTTTGGAAAATGGCCGGCGAGCACGGCTTTGTCTTTGTGGGAGGGCATCCCATGGCGGGCATTGAGTATTCCGGCTTTTCCCACGCCACCGCCACGCTGTTTGACAACGCCTCCATGATTCTCACCCCGCCGCCGGGCACAGATATCCAAACCCTGGCCTATCTCAAGCACTTTTTCCGCGAGCTGGGCTTTGGGCGCGTGGTCATCACCACGCCCCAGGAGCACGACCGGGTCATCGCGCTGACCTCGCAGCTGGCGCACGTGGTGTCCAGCGCCTATGTCAAAAGCCCGCTGGCCCTGGAGCATTTGGGCTTTTCGGCCGGCAGCTTTCGGGATATGACCCGCGTGGCGCGGCTGAACGAGGACATGTGGACGGAGCTGTTTTTGCTCAACCGCGAGCCGCTGACCCACGAGCTGGACGGATTGATCGGCCGGTTGAGCGAGTACCGCGACGCCCTGGTTTCCGGCGATGAGACGCGCCTGCGCCAGCTGCTGCGCGAGGGCCGGGAGCGCAAGGCCGTGGTGGACGGAAAGGAGGACGAACCATGAACGTCGTGCAGGTGGAGGCTGGCGCGCCCTACGAGGTGCAAATCGAGCGCGGGCTGATGGATCGCACTGGCGAGGCGCTGCTGCGGCTGATGGGCGGCGCTTGCAGCGTGGCGGTGCTGACGGATGATACGGTGGACGGGCTCTATGGCGGGCGTGTGCAGCAAGCGCTGCAACGCAGCGGCTTTCGCGTTTGCCGGTTTGCCATGCCGCACGGCGAGGCACATAAAACCCTTACCTCTTGGGCGCAGATGCTCTCGTTTCTGGCCCGGCAGCGACTGACCCGCACCGACTGCGTCGTGGCCTTGGGCGGCGGCGTGCCGGGCGATACGGCGGGGTTTGCCGCCGCCTGCTATCTGCGCGGCGTCGGCTACGTGCAGATTCCCACCACGCTGTTGGCCATGGTGGACAGCAGCGTGGGCGGCAAAACCGCCGTGGATCTGGACATGGGCAAGAACCTGGCGGGGGCGTTTTATCAACCGCGCCTTGTGCTGTGCGACCCGGACGCGCTGGCCACCCTGCCCGACGGCGTTTTGGCCGACGGCGTGGCCGAGGCCCTCAAGTATGGTGTGCTGGGCGACGAAGCGCTGTTTGACGTCCTGTGCCAGGAGGACTGGCAGGACAACATGGAATGGGTCATCGAGCGCTGCGTGGCAGCCAAGGCCGCCCTGGTGCGCGACGACGAGCGCGACCGCGGCAGCCGGCGGCTGCTTAACCTGGGGCACACCCTCGGCCACGCCGTTGAAAAATGCAGCGGCTACGCCGTGACGCACGGGCATGCCGTGGCCGTGGGCATGGTGTGGGCGGCGCGGCTGAGCCGCCGGCTGGGGCTGTGCCAAGCGGAGGTGGAACAGCGCATCACCCGGGCCCTGCGCCAAAACAACCTGCCCACGGACGCGCCTTACACGCCCAAAGAGCTGTGCGAGGTGGCCTTGTCGGACAAAAAGCGCGAGGGCGAGCGCATCGCTTTTGTGCTGCCCCTGCGCGTGGGCGAATGCGTCATTCGCTCCGTGCAAGCGCGCGACCTGCTCCGCTGGGTGGAGCTGGCCGTGAACCCCTGACCCAAACGAAAGAAGGTAGAGATCATGGAGGAGCTCCAAACCCTGCGCCAACGCATCGACCAAGCCGACGGCGACCTGGTGCGCGCCTTTACCCAGCGCATGGAAGCCGCGCTGCAAATCGCTCGCTACAAGCGCGACAACAACCTGCCCGTGCGCGATCCCGCGCGCGAGCGCGAGGTTATCAACCGCCGCACCGCCGGCATGGACGACGAAATGGCGCTGTATATCAAGCTTTTGTACAACACGCTGTTTGACATCAGCCGCAGCTATCAGGCGCGGCACATGCCGGGCAAGGGCGGCCTGAGCGCGCGCGTGGCGCAGGCGCTTCATCAAACGCCGCGCGAGTTTCCCCGCCGCGCGGTGGTAGCCTGCCAGGGCGTGGAAGGCGCTTACAGCCAACTGGCCTGCGACAAGCTGTTCGCCCTGCCGGAGATCATGTACTTCAAACGGTTTGAGGGCGTGTTTCAGGCCATCCAAAGCGGCTTGTGCGACTATGGCGTATTGCCCATCGAAAACAGCTCCTACGGCTCCGTGACAGAGGTGTACGACCTCATGCGCCGCTACCGCTTTTCCATCGTGCGCAGCGTGCGCCTGAAAATTGACCACCGCCTCATGGCTCCGCCGGGCGTGCGCCTGGAGGACATCCGCGAGGTCATGAGCCACGAGCAGGCGCTGGGGCAATGCGGGGCGTTTCTCAAGGGTCTGCGCGATTTGAAGATCACCGTGTGCGAAAACACGGCCATGGCCGCGCAGCAAGTGGCGCTGAGCGGCCGCGGCGACCTGGCCGCCATCGCCTCGCCGGGCTGCGCGGAACTCTACGGCCTGAACGTTCTCAAAAGCGACGTGGCCGACAGCGACAGCAACTTCACCCGCTTCATCTGCATTTCCCGCGAGCTGGAGGTGTATCCCGGCGCGGATCGCATGAGCCTCATGCTCAACGTGCCGCACCGTCCCGGCGCGCTTTACGGCATGATCGCGCGCTTTGCCGCCCTGGGCCTTAACCTGACCAAACTGGAAAGCCGGCCCATCGCAGGCACGGATTTTGAATTCATGTTCTATTTCGACCTGGACGCTTCCGTGTACGACCAGGCGGCCCTGGGCTTGATGGACGAGCTGGACGGCGGCCCGGAAACCTTCACCTTCCTGGGCGCGTATACGGAGGTGTAGGCATGCGCTTTGGGCTCATCGGCGATCCGCTGGGGCACAGCCGTTCCAGGGAGTTGCATGCGCTTTTGGCGGACTACGAATACCGCCTTTGGCCGGTCAAGCCCGAGGCGCTGGACGCCTTTTTGCGCGCGGGCGGCTTTGACGGAATCAACGTGACCATCCCCCACAAACGGGCGGTGATGCCCTACCTGGATCAAATCAGCCCGCAGGCGCAGGCGGTGGGCTGCGTCAACACCGTGGTGCGCCGCGCGGACGGAAAGCTATTTGGCGACAACACGGATCTTTACGGCATGGAGGTGGCGGCGCGCAAGGCCGGCCTGCGCTTGGGCGAGGGCAAAACGCTGGTGCTGGGCAGCGGCGGCACGTCGCTGACGGCCTGCGCGCTGGTGCGTCAAGCGGGCGGCGAGGCGGTGGTGGTCTCGCGGCAAGGCGAGAACCATTACGGCAACCTCGAGCGCCACGCCGACGCGCGCTGGCTCATCAACGCCACGCCCGTGGGCATGTATCCCCAGGTGGAGGAAAGCCCCGTGGATTTGCGCCGCCTGCCTGCGCTTGAGGGCATTTTGGACGTGGTGTACAATCCCCTGCGCACGCGCCTGACGCAGCAGGCGCAAAGCCTGGGCCTTCCCTGCGGCGATGGGCTGACCATGCTGGTGTATCAGGCTGTGCGCGCCTGCGAGCTGTTTACCGGCCGCCCCGTACCGCCGCAGCGCATCCAGCGCGCGCAGCGCCTTTTGAGAAGCCAGGCCATGAACGTCGTGCTCGTGGGCATGCCCGGCGTGGGCAAAAGCACCGTGGGCGCGCTGGTGGGCCGGCGGCTGGGGCGGGAGGTCGTGGATTTGGATGCGCAAATCGCTGCGCAGGCCGGCATGGACATTCCCCAAATCTTTGCCCGCGAAGGCGAAGCCGGCTTTCGGGCGCGGGAGGCCGAAACGCTTCGCCGCTTCGCCCTGGAAGGCGGACGGGTGCTTGTGACCGGCGGGGGCGCGGTGCTGGAGGCGCAAAACCGGCTGAACCTGCGCGCCAACGGCTGGGTGGTTCACCTCGCACGTCCCTTGGACGCCTTGCCCCTGGAAGGCCGCCCGCTGTCGCGCGACCGGGCCGCCCTGAAGGACATGTGGCGCCGCCGGGCGCCGCTGTACGCCGCCTGCGCGGACGCGGTTTATGACAATACAAAGACCCCCGACGCATGCGCCGGGGCCATCGAGGAGGGTTGGTATGAAGTTCTTGGTGCTCAACGGGCCCAATCTGAACCTGCTGGGCGTGCGTGAGCCCGGCATCTACGGGGCGCAGACCTACAACCAGCTGGTAGCCTTCATTCAGGACGCCTGCGCGCAGGAGGGCGTGGAGGTGGTCTGCCGCCAATCCAATCACGAAGGGGTGCTCGTGGATCTCATCCAGGGCGCGCTGGGCAGCGCCGACGGCATCATCCTCAATCCGGCCGCCTATACCCATACCAGCGTGGCCATTCTGGACGCGCTCAAGGCGGTCGCCCTGCCCGCGGTGGAAGTACACCTGTCGGACATCGACGCCCGCGAGCCTTTCCGCCGCGTCAGCTATCCGGCCATGGCCTGCATCGCGCAAATCAAGGGCCAGGGCTTTGAAGGCTACGCCCAGGCGGTTCGCCTGCTCAAAGCGCACCTTCTCGCCGCTCAAAGCGCCGCGCCGGAGGTAAACAGGTAAACGATGTAGTATACGCCGCTGATGAGGTGCCAGCCCAACAGCAAATCGCCGCCCAAGGCTTTGAAGCGGCTGAGCGCCCTGGCCGAACGCGCCTGAAAATAGGCCGATAGGCCCACCACCCAGCTCATCATCGCCGCCCCCATCATGCCCCAGCCGAAATTGCCGTCCCCGGCGCGCCGGCCGCTTTCTCCCAAGAACAGGAACTCCAGGACGCTCACGGCGTTGAGGCCCAGCGTCAGCCAAAACAGGGTGTCCCGGCGCACGGCCTTGCGGCTTACCGCAAAGGCGTACAGGGGAAAGGCCTGCATCAGCAGCACGCAAAGGAGGGTGGTCTTGGCTTTCTCCAGGGAGACTTCCAGCGTCACGCTGCCCTGCGAACCGCCCAGGGCGCCAAAGTAGTAAAAGTACTGCGCCAGCATGAATAGGATGCTGGGCAGCACGCAAAGCAGCACCTGGAGAAAATAGCGGCTGTTGCGGGGATGGCGGATCCATTGAACCAGAAAAAACAGGCAGGCGGCCGGCAAAAAGGCTTGCATAAAGGTAGGCTTGGCCAGCAGGCTCAAAAACAGCAGCGCGCCCAAAAGCGCGGTGTCTCGCCAGGGCGTCGTCGCTTCCCGGCTGGGCAATTGCTTATCAAAACGGTCGTAGCAGCGCGCGGTGAGAGGCACGCACATAAGCATAAACACCATGCCGGCCAGCTGGGTGCAGCTGTGCCAGGTGTTGGGCGTGCCGACGTTGTAGTAGACGGTAGGATTGTACCAGGGCACGCACAGGGAAGAAACCAGGACGCACAGAACGCTAAGAAGGGTGACAGCGTTGGCGCTCATGCGCAGGCGCGAGGACAGGATGTTTCGCACCAGGCATAGCTGCGCGCCCTTGCTCAGCGTTGTTATCAGCGCCGCGGAACAATCCAGGGGCAGCCCCAGTCTGAGCAGCCCGGCCACCAGCACGTGCCACAGGGGATGCGCGCCGTGGCGCAAAAAGGAAACCGGCTGCGAAAAATCGCCCTCGGCAGCCCAGGCAGCGTGAATGCTGATGTCGCTGGAGGGAAGTTGGCAAAGGTGATAAAACAGCGCGAAGGACAACGCCAGCACCCCAGCCAGCGCTGCCCATTGGACAACCTGATCCGCGCGCGAGGTAGAAGGCGGATGGGCGGGCATGTCATTCCTCCTCGTAGGACTCGATAAGACGGTAAACCTTGTAGCCGCCGGTGTCTGCCACGCGTTCATAGCCGTTGACGGCGCACTTGAGGCGGTCGGTCAAAATCCAGGCGCTCTGGCCCGTGGTGTCGGTGGTGAACCAACCGAATTGCAACCCAAGTCCAGGATCCAGTTCCCGCATGGCCTGCAAGGTGCTCACGTCGGTGCGCACGGTGTTGGTCAGCGGGTTTTCGGCCTGCGCGTCATAGACGACCGCCGAGATCGCCTGGGAAAGCGCAGGATCCTCCGGCGCAGGGGTAAAGCGGTTGGGGTCGGCAAAGGCGCCGGTGGCCGGCTGCGAAAGCATCACAGCCAGCGTGATGGCGCCGGCGGCCAGCGCCGCCCGCGGCAGAACCACCCGCCGCCGCAGAAGCAGGTAGGCCAGCGTCAGCCACAAAAACGGCGACAGCATGCGGTAATCCACCCAGTCGCCCACCTCGTAAAAGGTCAACGTCAGGCCCCAAGCCGCCGTCAGCAGCCCAAAGCAGCCCAGCAATTCGGCGTCCACGCGCGCCCCCTTTTTCCGCCGCCGGGCTGTAAACGCGCCCACCAAACAGGCCGCCGCCACGCATAGATAGGTCAGGCGCAGGGCGGCTTCCATAAACGTGGCGGGACGGGTGAAATACTCCAGCACATTGGCCTTGGCATGGCTGAAAAGCATGCTCAGGAACATGCTGAAATCCTTCTGCTGCAACAGATGATGTACAAATCCCTGCGGATTGGGCGCCTCCAGGAAAAAGCACGCGGCCATGCAGCCCGCGCTCAACCCCAGCGCGGCCAGGGCGCACAGCGCGACGCGCAGCCGTCCGGGGCGGCCGTGGGCGTAAGCGGCCAAAACCGGCAGCGCAAGGAGCGCATAGAGCGCGCGGTGCAGCGCCGCCAGGGTGACCAGCGCCAGCAAAAGCGCGGCATAGCGCCCCTTGCCGGTCTGGACGGTGCGGATGAGCAGCGGCGCGTACATCAGCGCCAGCGCGTAACCGAACACCTCCGTCATGGAGGTCGTCACATAGAGGATGACCGGCGGAAAGAGCGCAAACAAAGCCGCCAGGGAAAGCGACGCGCCGGGCGAAGGCCGAAGGAGCGCGCAGCAAACCAGCGCGCCCAGGGACACCCATACCGCGTTGCCCAGCAGGATGCTGGCCTCGCTGAGCCCAAAGAGCTTGACAAACCAGCCGTACAGCACAATGGGGCTCAGCCCGTCCGTGCCCAGGATGCCGTAGCGGGCCGCCTGCTCGTACAGGCCGTTGAGCCCGCCTTCAAAACCCATCTGGTTCCAGGCAAAAAGGCCGCGCCAGTAGGAGAGCTCGTCGGGCCATACGGGACGCGCGGCAAAGGCGTTGCAGCCCGTCAAAAGCCCTATGAGCAAAAGCAGCGCGAACGGTGAAAAAACCAGCACCGCCCAGCCCGACACAACAAGCGCGCGGCGGCTGGGCGCCATGGCCCGCAGGCTTTCCTTCATCGTTTTGACGCCTCCTTTGCGAAAAATGACGAGGGCTTCGGCTTTCAGTATACCATGCCGCGGCGCGCGCCGCAAGCCGGGCTTGCATCGCCGGCCGTTTTTTGCTATGCTTGCATCGGTACAGGCAAGGAGGTGCGAAAGCGGTGGAGAGGCCCATGCATGAAATGCTGGAGGCGGCGTCGCGGCGGCTGTCCCTGCATATGCCCGGCGCGCAGGGGCAGGGGCCTTTCGGTCCGGTCGATCCCTACCGCTTGGAAACCACCGAGCTTGCCGCAACGGACGACCTTTACGCGCCTTACGGAGCCGTTGCCCGGGCCGAGGCGCTCTGCGCGCGCAGCGCGGGCGCGGAGCAGACGTTGATGTTGCACGGCGGCTCCACCGCCGGGGTTCAGGCCATGCTTTTGTATGCCGCCGGGAAGGGCGGGCGGGTTGTGCTGCCGCGAAACGCCCATATCAGCGCCCTTCATCTATGCGCCATGGCCGGCCTGGAGCCGGTGTTTGCCGAATGGACGATGTCGGACGGCCTTGTGAGCACGCCGGAGGAAAGTTACCTCGACGCCCTGCGCCGCGCGCCGGACGCTGCCGCCATGCTGGTGGTGCGGCCGGATTACTACGGCGCCCTGGCATGGCCGGCGCGTGCGGTTGCCTGGGCGCGGGCGCACGGGGTCATGGTTTTGTGCGATGAGGCGCACGGGGCGCACCTTAACTGGAAGGCGTCCACGCCCAATGCCGGCGAACTGGGCGCGGATATGTTTGTTCAGTCGGCGCACAAAACCCTGCCGGCGCTCAACGCGGGGGCCTGGCTGCACGCCATGCCGGGCGTGGACGCCGCTCGCCTGAGGCGCATGGTGCGCATGGTGGATACCAGCAGCCCTTCCTTTGTGGGGCTCATGGCCCTGGACGACGCCCGGGCCTGGATGGATCAGCATGGCGCGCAAGCATTGAGCCGATTGGAAAAGGCGGTGGCGCGTTTTTATGAAGCCGTCGCGCCGCTGGGCTACCGGCCGGCAGGCCCTGCGCCGCATGATGAGACAAGGCTGGTGCTTGGCGCGCCGCAGGGCGGGTTTTGGCTTCAGGAAGCGTTGGCCGCGCGCGGGGTGGATGTGGAGATGGCCGATGAACGCCGCGTGGTGTGCATCCTGTCGCTGATGGATTTTCAACCGCGGCTGGACGCGCTGGCGGCGGCGCTGGGGGAGCTGGGGCCGGCTGTGCGCGCGACAAAGCCTTTGCCCGCGCCGCCGGCCGGCCTGCCGCCCCGCGCCTGGCCCTTGCGCCGGGCGGCCTTCGCGCCTACGGCGCCCGTGCCCGTGGGCGAGGCGGCCGGGCGCGTATGCGGCGTGACGGCGGGGCTGTATCCGCCGGGAACCGCGCTTTTGACCCCGGGCGAGATCATCACCCCCGCGCTGGCCGGCTACCTGGCCTCGCTGCCCCCGGGCCGTGCGTTCGGCCTGGACGCGCAGGGCGCCATCGCGTGCGCAATCGATACGGAGGGAGCTTGAATCATGAACGCTTTTCCTTATGACGCCGTCGCTTTTGACCTGGATGGAACGCTTTTTGACGCCGAGGAGGGCATCGCTTCCAGCGTCTGCCGGGCGATGGAGAGCCTGGGATTGCCCGTGCCGCCCGAGGCGGATTTGCGCGAATTGGTGGGCCCGCCGCTGCGCGATTCGCTGCGCACGCTGCTCAAGGTGCCCCAGGAGATGGTCGAGCCGGTCATGACGGCGTATCACGACGTGTTTCGCGCCGAGGGCATGCGGCGCTACGCTGTGTATCCGCATCTGCGCACGGTGCTGCGCATGCTCAAGGACGGCGGCGTACACGTGGGCCTGGCCACCAGCAAGCCCCGCAAAATGGCCGAGGCCATCTTGCGCCTGTTTGCGCTGGAGGACTACTTTGACCGGGTGGCCGGCGAGGGCATGGAGGAAAAGCAGCTGGGCAAGGCGGAACTGATCCGCCGCGCCCTGCCCGAGCGCTACGAGCGGGCCGCCATGGTGGGCGACCGCCGCTTTGACATGGCCGGCGCGCGGGAAGCCGGGGTGGACGGCATTGGCGCGGGCTGGGGCTGCGGCACGGAGGAGGAGCTGGTCACGGCGGGGGCGACGGTGGTCGTGCCGGATACCGAAGCCCTGCGCGCGCTGCTTTGTCCGGGCGCGCAGGTGCCGCGCGGCTTTTTTCTCAGCGTGGAGGGCCCGGACGGATCGGGCAAGACCACCCAGGTGGATTTGCTGGAAAAAAGCCTGAGGCAATACGGTTACAGCGTTTTGCGCACCCGCGAGCCCGGGGGATGTCCCATTAGCGAGGACATCCGCCGCATCATCCTGGATACGGCCAACGCCGACATGTGCCCCGAATGCGAGGCGCTGCTGTACGCGGCCTCGCGCGCGCAGCATGTGGCGCAGGTCATCCGCCCGGCGGTGGAGCGGGGGATGCTTGTCTTGTGCGACCGCTTTGTGGATAGCTCCGTGGCCTATCAGGGCGGCGGCCGCGGACTGGGCACGGAGGTGGTGCGGCAGCTGAACGCGCCGGCCGTGGGCGACATGATGCCCGACGCCACCCTGTATTTGAGCATCGACCATGCCGCGGCGCTGCGCCGCCGCCTGCGCGCCTCCGAGCCGGACCGCCTGGAGCTGGAGGCGGACGATTTCCACGAACGGGTTCAGCATGCCTATGAAAAGCAGATCCGCGACAACCGCCGCCGCTTTTTGACGGTGAATGCGGATCAGAGCGTGGACGCGGTGGCGCACGACGCGCTCAAGGCCGTGCTTTCGCGCCTGCTGCCGCAGCTTAAGGACAAGGATTGACGGAGGGCGCGGAGGATGGAAAGGGTCGTCGTGGGCATGTCGGGCGGGGTGGACAGCTCCGTGGCGGCGCTGCTGCTCAAGCGGCAGGGCTACGATGTGGTCGGCGTGTTTATGAAAAACTGGGACGAGAAGGACGAAGACGGCGTCTGCACCGCCGCGCGCGACTGGGACGACGTGCGCGACGTGTGCGACCGCATCGACATCCCGGCATATGCGGTCAATTTTGAACAAGCGTATTACGAGCGCGTGTTCCAGCATTTTCTCAGCGAGTATCAAAAGGGCCGCACGCCCAACCCGGATGTGCTGTGCAACCGGGAAATCAAGTTCCGCGCCTTTTTGGACTATGCGCATAGCCTGGGCGGGACGTACATGGCTACGGGGCATTTTGTGCGCCGCGGCGAAAGCGGAGCGCGGGCGACGCTGCTGCGCGGCGTGGACGCCAACAAGGATCAGAGCTATTTTCTCTACATGCTCAACCACCGCCAGCTGGAGGGCGCGCTGTTTCCCGTGGGTGGGATGACCAAGGCGCAGGTGCGCGAGCTGGCGCGGGAGGCGGGGCTGCCGACGGCCCGCAAAAAGGACTCCACCGGCGTTTGCTTCATTGGCGAGCGTAACTTTCGCGCTTTTTTGCAAAACTATCTGCCCGTGCAGCCTGGCGACATCCGCACCCAGGACGGCCAAATCGTGGGGCAGCACATCGGCCTGGCCTATTATACCCTTGGCCAGCGCCGGGGCCTGGGCATCGGCGGCCGGGGCGATGGACGGCGCTGGTTTGTCATTGACAAGGATCTGGCCGCCAATGTGCTGGTGGTCGCCCAGGGCGAGGACAGCCCCCGCCTGTACAGCCGTTTCGTCCGCGCTTCGCAGCTGACCTGGATTGCCGGGGAGCCGCCCGCCCGCGACGGGGAGCCTTTCCGCTGTACGGCGCGGTTTCGCTACCGCCAGCCTGACCAGCCCGTTTGGGCGCTTTTGGACGGGGACAACCTATACCTCGCGCCCGACGCGCCGCAGCGCGCCGTGACCCCGGGGCAGAGCGTGGTGCTCTACCAGGGGGAGACCTGCTTGGGCGGCGGCATCGAGGAGGAAGCCCGCATGACGCCGTTTGTCTCATTTGGCGAAAACTTGGCCAAATAAACCGGAAAAACATTGCAAATACAGACAAAATCGGCCCAAGCGCTTGCACGGACGCGGCGCAGGGTCTATAATATGCACACCATTGCGGGTGTGCTGCCCGCGAGGGATTGAAGTACAGTAGGGAGGAAGAATACGATGAAGAAAATGGTCTCCATGCTCCTGGCCCTGGTATTGGCCGTCGGCATCGCGCTTCCGGCCATGGCCGAGGACACCATTCAGATAGGCATGATTGGCCCCATGACGGGCCCCTACGCCATTTATGGCAACGCGGCCGTTAACGGCGCCAAGATCGCCGCCGACGAAATCAACGCCCTGGGCGGGCTGCAGTTTGAGATCGTCGCGCAGGACGACGAAGGCGACGGCGAAAAGGGCGTCAACGCTTACAACAACCTCATGGACGGCGGCGCGATGGTCATCCTGGGCACCGTGACCTCCGGTTCCTGCATCGCGGTTTCGGCCGTGGCGTACGAGGAGCGCGTGTTCATGCTCACGCCCTCGGCTTCCGCGGATTTGGTGATCGACGGCAAGGACAACATGTTCCAGGTGTGCTTCACGGACTCTGCGCAGGGTTCCGCCTCGGCTGAGTACATCGCCCAAAACGGGCTGGGCACCAAGATCGGCATCATTTACAACAACGCCATCGACTACTCCATCGGCATCTGCGAAACCTTCAAGGCCAAGGCTGCCGAGCTGGGCCTGGAAATCGTCGCGGAGAGCGCCTTCAGCGACGACAGCAACGCCGACTTCTCCGTGCAGGTGGCGGCCATGAAGGACGCCGGCGCGGACGTGGTGTTCCTGCCCATCTACTATACGCCTGCTTCCATGATTCTCACCCAGGCCAACGCCGTGGGCTATGCGCCCCTGTTCTTCGGTGTGGACGGCATGGACGGCATTTTGGGGCTGGAGGGCTTTGACACCAGCCTGGCCGAGGGCGTCATGCTGCTGACCCCCTTCTCCGCGGACGCTGAGGACGAGATGACCCAGAGCTTCGTGGGCAAGTATCAGGAGCTTTACGGCGAGATTCCCAACCAGTTCGCCGCCGATGCCTATGACGGCATGTACGCCCTGTACCAGGCCATGCTCAACACCGGCATCACCGCCCAGACCAGCTACGAGGAAGCCTGCGAGCTGCTCATCGCCGAGTTCCCCAACCTGGAGATCTCGGGTCTGACGGGCGTGATGCGCTGGGATTCCACCGGCGCCGTCAACAAGACCCCCACCGCCGTCGTTATTGAAGACGGCGTGTATGTGGGCGCCACAAAGTAAGGACAGCCGCCCGGAAGGTATCGACCGTCCGGGCGTTTCGCACACCATCCGGGTCGACCAACGGCAGTCAGGATTGGCTGCCGCTGGTCGCTTTGCGTACCTTCGACGCCCGGAAGAAGGAGGCACGGTATGATTTCCTTTCTGTCCCACCTGGTCAACGGTATCAGCCTGGGCAGCGTGTACGCCATCATTGCGCTGGGGTATTCCATGGTTTACGGAATCGCCAAAATGCTCAACTTCGCGCACGGCGATGTCATTATGATCGGCGCATATATCTCCTTTTGCGTCATGCAATACCTTGAGCTTCCGCCGGCGGTTTCCGTTGTGGCAGCGATGCTGGTTTGCACGGCGCTGGGCGTGTTTATCGAGCGGCTGGCCTATAAACCGCTTAGGCAGGCCACGTCG
>DVME01000071.1 GCA_018715175.1 Candidatus Limiplasma stercoravium | reverse complement strand
CAGACGGATACGGGCGATCTTACGCAGGGCGGAATTGGGCTTCTTGGGGGTCGTGGTCTTCACGCTGAGGCACACGCCGCGCTTTTGCGGGCATCCCTGCAGGATGGGGGCCGTCGACCGGTTCTCCACCTTTTTCCGTCCCTTGCGGATCAACTGATTGATCGTGGGCATGGAAACACCTCCGAATTGATATCCTATAAAACCGCCCCAACCCCAGGCGACTTATAGCGAATGAATGTGGGCAGGCCCTTAGCCCAGCAGCGCCGCGCACGCGGTTTTCACGTCCAGGGCGCACATTTTGCCAAGCTCCTGCATGCTGTCCACCAGCGTCACGGGCACGCGCTTTTCTTCGCACAGGGCGTTGACCCTGTGGTAGATGAAACCGTCGGCGTCCTTGGCCAGGAACACGCGCGTCGCGCTTCCTTCGCCCACGGCCCGAAGCACCTGCTTGGTGCCGGCCACGCGCAGCGGCGCTTGTTTGAGCCGTTCGTCCATCCTTGCTTTGCCTCCCGCAATGCCGTTTTGTTGCCCGCGAACCGCGTTTGGGCGCGCGAAAAGCGCGGAAGGCGTGCAACCATACCATAATAGCACGTCCCGCGCCCAAATGTCAATTGCTTTCACTTAAAAAAAGCGGGGAATCCCCGGCTTTCGCCGGCGTTCCCCGCCGCGGGCGTCACCCCAGGTCGTACACGCTGCGCGCGCGCAGCCCCTGCCCGGCGTTCCCGCGCAAAACGCGCAGGCGACGGCATCCGGGCTGCATGTCAAAGGCGTTGTCGCTGAGCAAAAGATCCGCGTCGTCGCTTTCCACCCAGACCTGCGAGGCAAAGGCGCGGCTGCGAACCACCACCTCGTCCCCCTCCAGGCAGACCTCCAGCTTGGGATCCTCAAACGCGAAGTGCTTGGGCGCGCAAAACAGCGCCGCGCCGCCGCCCAGGTTTTCGCTGCCAGCTTCCAGGTCGTAGCGCAGGTAATGGCCGGTGAGGGTGGCCTGGTCAAAGACGCGCTTTTCAAGCCATACGGCGCTGAAGGCCGGCACGCGCACCTCCAGCATCCCGCTTTCCACCGCCGCGCCGTCGGGCGTACACAGCGCCCAGCGCACCGTGCCCAAGAAGGCTTCGGGGGTTTCGTTGCTGACGTTAAAACGGGCGCTGCGCTCGATGGGCTGGGCGCGGAACTCGTTGATGCACGGGTTTTGGGTGTGCTCGCCCTCCTCCTCAACGCTCAGCAGCACCGGCGCGAAAAACCGCTTGGCCGCGTAATGCAGGGCTTTCCAGCGGCCAAAGTAGTCAATGCTGGACCAGGAGGCCACCGGCCAGCAGTCGTTGAGCTGCCAGATGACCGCGCCCATGCAGCGGCCGCGGTTGCGCCGCCAGTGCTCCACGCCGCAGCGAATGGCCTGGGCCTGCAAAAGCTGGGAGGCGTAGAGCAGGTTGTCAAAGCTGGAGGGGTAGCGGTAGGTCTGGGACAGGTAGCTGAGGATTTTGCCGTTGGCGGCCTTGTTGCGCTGGTGGCGCTCCATGACGCGGGAGAAGATGTTGCGGTCCTGGGGGAGGGTGAAGGTTTCCACGGTTTTGAGGCAAGGGAAGCTTTGGAAGCCGAATTCGCTGGCATAGCGGAAAAAGTGCTTGCGGTATTCGACAAAGGGCTTTTCGCCGTGCCAAACGTCCCAGTAATGGGTATCGCCGCGGTTTTCGTCGTTGGGCTCGTCAAAGGCGCCGCCGCTGGAAGGCGAGGCGGGCCAGTAGGGAATTTGCGGGGCGACCTGGCGGCAGAGGTTGGGCAGGATGTACTCGAACATCTTGATGTAGTCGGCGTGATGGCTGGGCCTGGCGGGGCCGAAGGCCTCGGGGTGGCCCAGGGCCTCAGCGCGGACGCCCTCGGCCTGGAACTGCTCCATTTCGTTGTTGCCGCACAAAAGGGCCAGGCACGCGTGGTGACGGATGCGGCGCACGTTTTGCTCGGTTTCCAGGCGGATGGAGCGCTCAAAGGCGGGGGTGAGGTCGTAGTAGGCGCAGGCGTACATGAGATCCTGCCATACCAAGAGCCCCAGCTCGTCGCACAGGTCAAAGAACGCGTCCTCCGGGTAATAGCCGCCGCCCCAGACGCGGATGACGTTGAAGTGGGCGCGCTTTGCGTCCTCCAAAAGCCGGCGCGTGCGCTGAGGGGTCACGCGGCTGAGGAGGTTGTCCTGGGGAATGTAGTCCGCGCCCATGGCAAAGATCTTCACGCCGTTGACGGCGTGGCAGAAGCTTTCGCCCCACTCGTCCTTTTCGCGGCATAACGTCAGGGTGCGCAGGCCCACGCGCCCCTGCCAGCAGCCGTCGCCGGCCCGGACGGTCAAGGTGTACAGCGGCTGATCGCCCAAGCCGTTGGGCCACCATAGGCGCGGATGGGGAATTTCCACCCAGGCCGCGCCTTCCTGCGCGCCCTCGTAGACGGTTTCGCCGTCGGGCCCGGCGATTTCCAGCGCCCACGTCCCGGCCTGGCCCTGGTCCATCTCCGGCTCCACCCTGAGCCTGACGCGCCCGTCGGCATGCTCCTGCTCCACGCGCACGCCCTGGATCAACGCTCCGTCGGTCAATATCAGGCTTACCGGCCGCCAGACGCCAGCGTCCGGAAGGCGGGGGCCCCAGTCCCAGCCGAACATGCAATGCGCCTTGCGCAGATGCGCAAAGCCGGGGATGGCGTCGGTGGCGCACCAGCCGGGGCTGCGCTCCCAGGCGTTGAGCACGTAGTCGATGGGCGAGTCAAACCTCACGCACAGCTCGTTTTCCCCGGGGCGCAAAAGGGGTTTGACATCCCATTCCCAGGTGATGTGCATGTTGTCGGCGTCGCCCACCTCGCTTCCGTTGAGCGCAACATGCGCCAGCGTGTCCAAGCCCTCAAAGCGCAACAGCGCCCGGCGGTAGTCCAGCGCCTTGGCCTCCAGCGAAAACACGGCGCGGTACTCGTAGCTTTGTTTCATTCGTTCAAAGGCTTCCCGTTCGTTTTCACGATAGAACGGATCGGGCATCTCGCCCGCGCGCATGAGGTCGGCGTACACCGAGCCCGGCACCAGCGCGTCCTTCCATTCCCCGCCGGCTTGACGCATGCGCCAGCGGCCTCCCAAATCCAGGCATTCCATCGTGCGTTTCCTCCTGCTCTTTACTTTTGGGGCGCAATGGGATATATTGTCGGTATTCGGAATCCAAGGAGGCGTCCGGCATGACGCTTGATATGACGCGCGGCAAGCCCGCAAGCCTCATCGCGCGCTTTGCGCTCCCCATCGTTCTTTCCTCGCTGCTGCAACAGCTCTACACCATGTGCGACAGCATGATCGTGGGCCGCATGCTGGGCGACGCCGCCTTTGCCGCGGTGGGCAGCTCCTCCTATTTGGACTGGTTCCCCCTGAGCATGCTCATCGGGCTGTCGCAGGGGTTTGGGGTGGTCATGGCGCAGCGCTTCGGCGCGCAGGACAGGGACGGCCTGCGCCGGGCCGCGGCCAACGGCGCGGGGCTGATGCTGGCCGTGTCCGCGCTGCTTAGCGTTCTGGGCGTATGCGGCATGGATGCGTTTTTGCGCCTGCTGGACACGCCCCAAGAGCTGATGGGCCTCATGGCGCAGTACCTGGGCACGCTGTGGCTGGGGCTGTGCGCCACGGGCCTTTCCAACCTGCTGGGCGCGACCCTGCGCGCCATGGGCGACAGCCGCACCCCGCTGGTCAGCCTGGCGGTGTCCACGCTGGTCAACATCGCGCTGGATGTGGCTTTCATCGCGCTATTGGGCTTGGGGGTACGCGGAGCGGCGCTGGCCACGCTGATTTCGCGCGCGGTGGACGTAGGCGTGTGCGTCAGGGGCGTAAAGCGCTCCGGCGCGGCCTGGCCCCGCCGGAGCGATTGGCGGTGGGAACGGCGCACCGTGCGCGAGCTGATGCGCCTGGGATTTCCGCAGCTGTTGTCCTACGGGGTGTGCGCCACGGGCGAATTGTACGTGCAAGCCGCCATCAACCGCTTCGGCATCGCCTTTGTGACCGGCATGACCGCCGCCAAGCGCTATTTCTCGCTCATCAACGTCGTGGGCGGCGGCATCGAAGGCGCCGTAGCCACCTTCGTGGGGCAAAACTACGGCGCGCGCCAGCCGCGGCGCATTGCCTTAGGCACGCGGCAGGCGACATGGCTGGCGCTGGGCTCGTCGTTGACCATTACGGCGCTGGTAGCGCTTTTGAGCCGGCCGCTGATCCTGGCCTTCATTCCCACCGCCGCGCCCGACGTGGTGCAAACCGGCGTGGACGCGCTGCGCGTGCAGGTGTGCTGCCTGTGGGGGTTGTACCTGTTGTGCATGTACCGCGCGGCCCTGCAGGGCATGGGCAACGCGCTGGCGCCCATGATCAGCGGCTTTCTGGAATTGGTTTTGCGCCTGGCAACCGCCTTTGCCCTGCCGCGCATCGTGGGCGCAACGGGCCTATACTGGACCGACGCGGTCACATGGCTGGTCACCGCAGCGATGCTCATGGCCAGTTACTTCGTCAGCGCGCGCAAGCGCCTGGCGCGTCTGGATCGTTGATGCGCCTGAGGATGTCCTCCAGCGCCTCGTGCGAAAGCCCGCCGCCGAAGTTAACCAGCCCGCGCAGGGGCATGTAGTTGATCATGGCTTGCATCATGTCGTTGGTGATGGCGCTTTGAGCCGCCTCGCCGTCTTCGCGCGGGCCGCCCAGGGTTTGGGCGACGGCGTCGATCAGGGGTTTGAGCTCCATGCGCGCCTTTTCGTTTTTCATCAGGTCGATGAAAATGCTGTTCATGGTAAAGTGCGCGGGCAGGGTTTTCGTGCCCGTCACTTCCACCTCCGCCTCCAGCGCGATATCGCGGCTGGAGCGGCCGATCTGGATGCCGAACGCACCGCTTTCCACATACCAGTCGCCCAGCTCCTCAGACCAGTAGGCAAACGCGCGGTGATCCAGGGTAAAGCGCACCTCGCGGGTTTCGCCGGGCGCCAGCTCCACCTTGGCCATGCCCTTGAGCTCCCTCAGCGGGCGCAGCGCGCTGCTTTCGCGGTCGGCCACGTACAGCTGCACCACTTCCTTGCCCTTGCGGTTGCCGGTGTTGGTCACCTCCACGCTGACCTCCAGGGCGTCGGTATCGCGTATGGACGCGGCGCTCAGGCGCAGGTTGGCGTAGGCAAAGCGCGTGTAGCTCAGCCCGTAGCCGAAGGGGAACAGCACCTCCATGCGCTTTTTGTCGTAGTAGCGGTAGCCTACGAACAGCCCCTCGCTGTAAGGCGCGTGGTCGCCTTCGCCGCCGTAGGTGAGGAAGCAGGGCGTGTCCTCCAATCGCAGGGGGAAGGTCTCGGGCAGGCGGCCGCAGGGGTTGACGTCGCCCCAAAGGATGTCCCGGGTCGCTCCGCCCACGGCCTGGCCGCCCAGGTACGCCTCCACCACGGCCTTGACCCCGCCCAGCCAGGGCATTTCCACGGGCGAGCCGTTGTAGAGCACCACCACGGTGTTGGGGTTGGCCTGCGACACGCGGCGGATGAGCTCGTTTTGGCCCTCGGGCATGCGCAGGTGGGTGCGGTCGTAGCCTTCGCTTTCGTAAGCGTCGGGCAAGCCGGCCACGATGACGGCCGTCTGCGCAGCCCGCGCCGCGCGCACGGCCTCCTCCAGCAGCGCCTCGTCGTGCCCGTCGCCCTCCAGCGTGTAGCCCTGGGCGTAGGTCACGTTGGGTACGCCTTGCAGCGCGTCCAGGAGGCTTTCGACTTTGAAGCTGTTGATGTGCGAACTGCCGCCGCCCTGGAAGCGCGGCGTGGCGGCGAACGCGCCGATGACCGCCACGCTTGCGCCGGGGGTCAGGGGCAGCGCGTCGTCCTCGTTTTTGAGCAGCACCATGCATTCCGCCGCCATGCGGCGCGCCTGCGCGTGCTGTTTTTCCATGTCCCAGGGGGTCTGGGGCTTGGCGTTTTGGAAATAGCGCTCGTTGACGGTGAGAATGCGCTCCACCGCCAGATCCACCTCGCGCTCGTCCAGGGCGCCGCTTCGCACCGCCTCCACCACGCGCCGGTCGTTGACGCCGCCGGAGGCGGGCATTTCCAAATCCATGCCGGCATGCACGCCGCGCACGCGGTCGCTCACGGCGCCCCAATCGCTCATGACGTAGCCGTCAAAGCCCCATTCGCCGCGCAGCACGTCGGTGAGCAGGAAGCGGCTTTCGTTGACGTATTCGCCGTTGACGCGGTTATAGGAGCACATGACGGTCCAGGGCTTGCCGCGCTTGACGGCCTTTTCAAAGGCGGGCATGTAGATTTCGCGCAGGGTGCGGGGATCCATATCGCTGGAGGAGCTCATGCGGCGGTGTTCCTGGTTGTTGGCCAGGTAGTGTTTGAGGCTGGTGCCTATGCCGCGGCTCTGCACGCCCTCAATCAAGCTGGCGGCCATTTCCCCGGCGAGGAAGGGATCCTCGCTGAAGTACTCAAAGTTGCGGCCGCACAAGGGCGAGCGCTTGATGTTGACGCCGGGGCCCAGCAGCACGGCCACGGACTCATGCTGGCAGGCGTCGCCCAGGGCCTCGCCCATTTCGCGGGTAAGCGCGGGGTCGAAGCTGGCGGCGGTGGCGCAGGCGGTGGGAAAGCACACGGCCTTGATGGACTCGTTGACGCCCAGGTGATCGGCCTCCTGGCGCTGCTTGCGCAGCCCGTGCGGGCCGTCGCTGACCATGACCGGGCGGATGCCCAGGCGTTGGACGGCCTTGGTGTGCCAGAAATCCCCGCCTGACAGCAGCGACGCTTTTTCCTCCAGCGTCATTTGAGATACCAGGTATTTGACATCCATATGCGCAATTCCTCCTTCAGACGGTGCTGAGGTCCCACGCCTCGTGAATCTTGGGCACGTCGCTGATGAGGCGGCGGGTGTAATCGGCCTTGGGGTTGAGGATCACGTCGTCGGCGCTGCCGCTTTCCACAAACCGGCCGTGTTCCATGATGTAGACGCTGTCGGAGATGTAGTAGGCCAGGCCGATGTCGTGGGTGATGAAGATGATGGTCATGTTGGTTTCGTCGCGCAGCTGCAAAAGCATATCCAGGATGGTGGCGCGCGAGCAGGCGTCGATCATGCTGGTGGGCTCGTCGGCCAGGAGGATTTTGGGCTTGAGCAGGAAAATGCGGGCAATCATGAGCCGCTGCATCTGGCCGCCGGAGAGCTCGAAGGGGTATTTGTTGGTCAGCTCGGCGTACTTGAGGTTGACAAAGGCGCAGGCCTCGGTCATCATTTCGATTTTCTTTTCGCGGGGAAGGTGTTTGCCGCCGCGCATGTTGATGCAGTCCAGCAGCACGGCGTCGATTTTGTGAAACGTGTTAAAGGAAGAAAACGGGTCCTGAAAGATGGCCTGAATGCCGCGCCAGTACTCCTTTTTGCGCCGGCGGGTGGAGATGTCGCGCTTTTGGCCCTGGAAAAAGATTTCCCCCTCGGTCACGTTCAAAAGCCCCAGGAGCATCTTGGACAACGTGGTCTTGCCGCTGCCGCTTTCGCCCACGATGCTGACCAGCTCGCCTTCGTAGAAGTCAAAGTCCACATGATCCACGGCCACGGTCTGGCGCCGGCCCATGCTGAACACCTTGGTCACGCCTCGTCCGGACAGGCACAGGGCGCGGTTGGGGGTTTGCTCATTGCTCATTGCGGTACACCTCCCTCAAATGCTCCACCGAATGGCCGCAGCGGTAGGCGCGGTTTCCGTCGAACTCGATGGTGGGCATGGCGTTGTAGCGGCATTGCACCGTGGCGTAGGGGCAGCGCTCGGCAAAGCGGCAGCCCAGCGGCGGTTTTTTGAGGTTGGGCGGGGTGCCGGGAATGGCCGTGAGCTTGACGCCGCGGGTGCCTTCCTCTGGGACGAGGATGGATTTCATCAAGCCGCGGCTGTAGGGATGGATGGGGTCGAACACCATCTGCTTGGCCGAGCCGCGCTCGACGATCTGGCCGGCGTACATCACCATGATGTCGTCGGTCACGTTGTACAAAAGGGGCAGCTCGTGGGTAATAAAGATCATCGCCTTGATCATGCCGCGCTCCATCATGTCGCGCAGCATCTTGATGACCATTTTCTGGCTGGTTACGTCCAGGGCGGAGCTGGGTTCGTCGGCGATGAGCACCTTGGGGGAAAGAATGGTGGAAATGGCAATGACCACGCGCTGCTTCATGCCGCCGGAAAGCTCCACGGCGTGCTTGTTCAGGGCGTCCAGGGGTAGGCCCAGCTCGCTGAAGCGGGCCTTGGCCATCTCCCGAATGTCCTTGCGGTCGCGCTTGGGGTCGTGGGCGAGAATCACGTCCTCGATGAAGCTGTGGATGCGAATGGTGGGGTTCAGGGCGTTCATGGCGGCCTGGGGAATGTAGGCAATTTCGGTGCCCAGGACGTTTTTGCGCACCTGGTCGGGATCCAGGCCGGAGATGTTGTGCCCGTCGATGAGGATGTCGCCGCTGATGTAGTGCAGCGGAGGGAAGTAGTAACCCATCAAACTCAGGGCCAGGGTGGATTTGCCGCAGCCGCTCTCGCCGGCAATGCCCAGGCTTTTGCCCTCTTCAATCTTCAGCGAGACATGATCCACGGCATACACGTCCTCATGGAAGCGTGTAATGTATTTGGTCGTCAGGCCTCTGACTTCCAGTATGGTTTTTGCCATGTTCGGTGCCTCCTCAGTCTCTCAGGGTCGGATTGAAAACCTGGTCCAGGCCGGTGTTCATCAGGTTGAGCGAGAAGGAAATGAGCGTAATGGTCAGGATCACGGGGAAGTACGCCCACCAGCTGCCGTTGAGGTGCGCGGAGTAGAGCATGGCCCAGTTCATCATCAAGCCCAGGGTCGGCACCTCGGTGGTTTTGGGGCCCAAGCCCAGCAGGGACAGCTGCGCCTCGGCGAGAATGCCGCTGGAGACCTGGAGGATGAAGGCCATAACGACATAGCTGGCGATGTAGGGAAGGATGTCGGTAAGGATGATGCGGGGCAGGCTGTGCCCGGAGAGGCGGGAGAGGTTAACGTGGTCGCGGTTGCGCAGGCTGATAACCTGCGAGCGCACGGAGCGGGCCGTCCACGTCCAGCTGGTCAGGCCGATCACCATGGCCACCACCGTGGCGCCGCGCTGCTCCTGGCCGATGGAATAGGAGATGAGGATGAGCAGCACAAAGCTGGGAATCACGGTAAAAACGTTGGTAACGAACATGATCAAGTCGTCCGTCAGCCCGCCCAGGTAGCCGGCCAGGAGCCCCAGCAGGAGGCCCAGGAAGGTGGCGATAACGCCGGCGATAAGCCCGATGAGGATGGAGGTGCCGCAGGCGGACACCAGCTCTTTGAGGACGTCGCGGCCGAAGTTGTCGGTGCCCAGGGGCAGGGTTTTGACGTTGGCGACATCGTTGACGTTGACGTAGTCGGTCTTGCTAATCTGGCTTTTTTGCACCAGTTCGCCGGTTTCGTCGTCGGTTTCCGCCAGGACGAACACGTCGGAGGCCTCCAGCTCCAAAAGGGCGTTGTTGAGGCGGCGGAAGTAGTTGCGCCGGGCGTTGGTCATGCCGGCGGGCCGAGCGTCCGGGTCGTAGTGGGCGCGCCACAAATCCAGCAGGGCGTCCGTGTCGGACACGTCCAGGCCGCTCACGTCGATGTCCATGGCGCCGAACCATTCCAGCATGGCCACGCGGTCTTCGTCGGAAAGCTGCTTGGCCAGGCGTTTGTCCTCGGCGTCGGAGAGGTTGAAGGTGCGGGTGTCGGTGGTCACGCTGTCATACACGGACACATACGTGCCGGGCCTGGCAAAGGTGCCCACGCCGATCATCTCCAGGGGATTGCCGGGGTTGATCAGCGGATAGATCAGCATCGTAAGCAGGATAAGCCCGAAGATGATGAATCCCGCGACGAACTTGGACGAGTGCAGAACTTGACGCAAGATATTTTTCATAGCATCTCGCCTCCTCTCAGTCGAACTGGGCGGCTTTGACGCGCGGGTCGATGAAACCGTAAATGATGTCCAGCAGGAAGGTGACAATCAGCACCATCACGGTAATGATGAGCGTGGTGGCGGAAATCAGGGGATAGTCCGCGGCGGTAACGGCCTCGTACATGGTGCTGCCCAGGCCGGGATAGCTGAAGATGATTTCAGCCACCAGCGCGCCGCCCACCATGGTGCCGATGGACAGCGCCAGGCCGGTCACCTGGGGAAGCATGGCGTTGCGAAACACATACCCAACGATTTTGCGGTCCTTGATGCCCAGGAAGCGGGCGTATTTGACGTAATCCGCGTTGAGCTCGTAAATGGACATGGAGCGCATGCCCACGGCCTGGCCGCCGATGGAGACCAGCACGATGGACCAGAAGGGCAGCTGGTAGTGCGTAATGACGGAGCGCACGAAGTTCCAGCTGAAGTTGGGAATCATGTCAAAGGCATAGCCGCCGGACACGGGCGCGATTTTGAGGTTGACGGCAAACAAAACAAGCAAGATCACCGCCATGGCAAAGGCGGGGATGTTGCTCAAAAACAGCGTAACCGGCATGAGCACCTTGTCAAAGCCCTTGCGCACGTAAGCGGCCAGGGCGCCCAAAATGTTGCCCAGCAGCCAGCCGACGATGATGGCGGGGAATTGCAGGCCGATGGTCCACCAAATGGCGCTGGAAATGATGTCGCTGACCGTGCGCGGGTACTGGCTGAAGGAGGTGCCGAAATCGCCGTGGAACATGTTTTGCACGAAGATGAAAAATTGCTCGATCATGGGCTTGTCGGTGCCGAATTCCTTTTGATAGCGCTGGTAGATTTCCTGCACGGCGCTGGCGTCGGTCATGCCCTGGGCCATCTTGCCGGTAATGGCGGCCACGGGGTCGGCGGGCATGAGACGGGGCAGGATAAAGTTTAGGATCACGGCGACGACGAAGGTTACGACAAACCACAGGATCTTCTTGCCGAAGTATTTGCGGTATCCTTTCATGCGCTCATCCCCCTCCAAAAAAGAAAGGAAGCGGCCATGCTCCCTCGAGCGAAGCATGGCCGCTTATGTGGCGGAAGTTACGGGTTGACCAGCTCCAACTCGTAGAGCGCGGCGATGCCGTAGCCGTCGGTGCAGTCGGCGGGCGGGATGTTGCGTCCGTCGTCGCCGGTGGGGAAGTTGGTCCAAACGCTTTCATTCACGGCGTGGAACACGCTGGGCCGGTACATGAGGGAGAAGCTGGGCACCTCGGTGAGGTAGATTTCGACCAGCTCGGTGTACATGGCCTTGAGCTCCTCGGCGTCGGTGGTCATGGGAATGATGGAGAGCAGCTCGTCGGCGCGCTCGTTGACGTACTGGCCCCAGTTGCCGCTCCAGTTGTTCTCCACGCCCACGAAGCTGCTGGAGAAGAACTGGTTGATGCGGCCCCAAGGCATGGACGGGCCGGCGCCGTCGGGCGACCACATGAAGATGGCGTACTCGGTCTGGTTGGGGTTGGTAAAGACGGTCTGGTAGATGCTGTACTCGGGATAGAGGGTGGTAATTTCCACGCCGATCTTGGCGCCGGCGGCGGCCACGATTTCCATGGAGGCCTGCCAGTCAGTCCAACCGTTGGGGCATACGGCGTTGAGGCTGATCTTCTCGCCGTTGTACTCGCGCCAGCCGTCGCCGTCGCTGTCCACGATGCCGGCCTCGTCCAGCAGGGCGATGGCGCCCTCGATGTCGTTGCCCGCCCATTGCAGGTCTTTGACGGCCTCATGGTCGTACAGCGCTTGCTCGCCCTCGGTGGGGTTCATCAGGGAGCGGGGCGCGTCGTTGAAGCTGGGGCTCTGGTTGGTCATGGCGTTGGCGATGATGCTGTCGTAATCCACCGCGATGGCAATGGCCTTGCGCAGGGCGGCGCTTTCCTTGAGCATGGGGATGTTCATGTTGTACCAGGCGGTGGGCATGGTCAGGCACACGCCGTAGGGCGCTTCTTCATAGTAGGTGGAAATGGGCAGGCCGTCCTGGAGCCACAGGTTTTGCACGTTGCCGATGAACTGCTGGCACACGTCCACCTCGCCGGCCTTGAGCGCGGTTTCGCCGGCGGGGTTGTCGGCGTAGATGGCATGGGCGATATACTTGGGCACGGGCAGCTTGCCCCACATGGAGGCGTCCTGGCCCCAGTAGTTGTCGTCGCGGATGAGCACGACCTTGGTATCGTCGGCAAAGTAGCGGGTGTAGGGGCCGGACCACACCACGTCGTCGCCGGCGTCGTTGAGGATGGCCACGGCGTCGCCGCCGTTGCGCTCAACCACGGTGTCAATCCACGCGGCCTGGGCCACGGGCACGCCGCTGAGGAAGTCCAGCAGCTTCAGGGGATTCACGGGCTGGCCGGCGTCGTTGAGCGCCGCGCGGATGACGAGGTTTTTGTCGTCCACGGCGTCGATGCCGGCGATGTAGGCGCCGTAGCTGGTGCCGGTGCCGTTGCCGATTTCCACGCCGATTTCAAAGGTGCGCGCCACGTCCTGGGCGGTCACGTCGGTGCCGTCGGACCACTTGGCGGCGTCCTTGATTTTGACGCTGAGCTCGGTCATGTCCTCGTTCCAGGCGTAGTCGCCGTCGGCGAGCAGGCCGGTGAGGGAGCCGTCCATGAAGTTGTACATGTACAGGGTTTCAAACATCAGGGTGCGGTAGCCGGCAATGCCGCCCGCGATGGCCATGGCGTTGTTTTGGTTGGTGCCGATGACGTTCCAGCTGTTCACCGTGCCCCATTGCTGCCCGGCGAAGTAGAGCGTCTCGTTGCGGGGGAGCTCGGTGACGGTCTCGGCCTGCGCCGTGAGGCCCAGGGACAGAGCCAGGATCATTGCCAGCAAGAGTGCCGCCAGTTTCTTCATTGATGAACCCTCCTTGTTTTTTTATTGCCATGGCTCCTGCGCAGAAGCCAGGGAAATCGGGTTTTCGGCGGTCAGATCCGCCACGGTTTCGCCGGGCCACACGCTGCCCGGCAGGGTGATATGTTCCGGCACGAATTCGCGGGGATATTCGATGGCGCGCACCACCATTTCGCCGGCGCATTGGCCGATGCGTTCGCTGTCCTGCTTAAGGGTGGTGATGCGCGGGCGCACCAGCTGGCTCAGGCGCACGCCGTCGTAGCCTACGACGCTGATATCCTGCGGGATGCGCAGGCCGCGCTCCAAAATGGCGGACATGCCGCCCAAGCAGGATTGGTCGTCTGGGTAAAAGATGCAGGTGGGGAGCACGGGCTGCTCCAGCAGCCGGCGGGTAATGCGGGCGGAATCCTCGGGATCCCGGTAGAGCGAGGCGTGAACCCAGCTGTCGGGCACCTCCACCCCGAAGCGGCGGCAGGTGGCGTAAAAGCTGGCCAGGCGGTTGCGGGTCACGGTGGTGTCGTCGCCGTAAATCACGGCCACCCGCCGGTGTCCGCGGCTCAGCACGTAAGCGGTCAAATCCCGCATGCCCTGGGCGTTGTCCGACAGCACCGCCGCGGTGTGGTTGAAGGTGTAGTCGATGGTAACGGCGGGGATTTCGCTGTTGACGAGGCGGCGAAGGTCGTCGTTGTCCAGGCCGGCGCTCATGAGGATGATGCCGTCATAGCCGCGGGAGCGGCAATGCTCCAGGAAGCGGCCGCACAGCGCGCTGTCGGCGGCATTGATGGGCGCGATATCGTACCCGGCGGCGTTGGCGGCGTTCTGGACTCCGTTGGCTATGGAGCCGAAAAATTCGTGGTTCCACACGCTTTCGCCCCGTAAAAACAGCAGCAGACCGATAACGTGGGAACGGTTGGTTTTGAGGGTGCGGGCGGCGGCGTTGGGGGCGTAGCCCATTTCCAAGGCCATGGCGCGGATGCGCCGCGCGGTATCGGGGCCGATGTCCCGCATATGATTGAGGGCTTTGCTGACCGTCGCCACGGAACAGCCGCAGCGCGCGGCGATTTCCTTCATGGTCACCATAACGTTCACCCAAGTTTTCCGTAATCGTTTACGTTTATCATACGCTTTTCCCTGCCCCTTGTCAAGCACTCCTACTAAATTTCATTCGACTTTTTCTGTGAAATCATTCAAAACACCATATGGAGTGTACATACATTTGGAGATAATTTCTTGCCAAAAGATCCAAACGCCTATTTTGTCACCGTTTTTTACATGGTTATCGTTACGTAAACGTTTTCGTAACGGGGCGCGCCCCTCTGCCGCACCGCGGCTTGCCCCCGCAGGCAAAACGTGCTAGAATGAGGCCGCCCTACCCAAGACAAAAGGAGGCCTGCGCATGTTCTCCGTCAACGACCCTTTCCTCTACGCCCTCTCGGGCGTCATGGTCGCCTTCGTGGTGGCGCAGTCGGCGTTCTTCCTGGTGCGCGCCGTCCGCCGCGCACGGCAGCTGGGCATCGCCGGCTCCGTGGTGCGCAAAACCGTGCTCTCCAGCGCGCTGTTTTCCATCGCGCCGGCGGTGAGCATCCTTATGGGCGTCATCACCCTCAGCCAGTTCATCGGCCTGCCCTTCCCCTGGCTGCGCCTGAGCGTGCTGGGCGCAGTAACCTACGAGCTGCCCGCCGCCTCCATCGCCGCCGCCACCATGGGCGCCTCCGTCGACCAGACCGTGACCGACCCCGCCGTCTTTGCCACCATCGCCTGGACGATGACGCTGGGCATCCTGTCGGGCATCGTGCTGGTGCTCTTTGGCCTCAAGCGCATTCGCCGCGGCATGCGCTCCATCGCCCGCAAGGACAAGCGCTGGGGCGAAATCGTGATGGACAGCCTGTTCCTGGGCATGGTCAGCGCCTTTGTGGGCATGCTGTTCGCCGATATCCGCTCCGGCTTGCCCGGCTTCGTGCCCCTGGCGGTCGCCGCCGCCTCCGCGCTGCTCATGGCGGTATGCGGCCTGCTCATCAAAAAATGCAAATGGTCCTGGCTGGAACAATACGCCCTGCCGCTTTGCATGCTGGGCGCCATGGCCCTCAGCCTTCCCCTGACCGCCCTGATGCGCTAAGGAGGTGCGCGAAATGAAAGACCATTCCACCCGCTCGTTGGCCTACGAGGACAGCGTGCATCTCTACGGGCGCCTATGGACGGGCGCCGCCCTGCTGCTCATGGTGCTCACGCCGGTGGCCATCTGCTGCTACTACAACGTCTGGCCGCCGCTGAGCGCCGTGCTGCGCTCGCTTTTGGGCGTGGCGCCCATGTACTGGACCGTGGGTATCATTGAGGTGTTCACCTTCGCGCCCATGCTGGGCACCGGCGGCTCGTACCTGGGCTTTGTGACCGGCAATTTGACCAACCTCAAGGTTCCCTGCGCCCTCAACGCCATGGAAGCCGCCGGCGTCAAGGCCGGCACCGAGGAGGGCGAGGCCATTTCCACCATCGCCATCGCCTCCAGCTCCATCGTGACCACCGCGGTCATCGCCCTGGGCGTGCTGGGCCTGGGCTTCCTGCGGCCGGTGCTGGAATCCCCCGTGCTCAAGCCCGCTTTCAGCCAAATCCTCCCCGCGCTCTTTGGCGCGCTGGGCGTGGTGTTCATCAGCAAAAATCCCAAGCTGGCCGCCGCGCCGCTGGCGCTGATGGTGGCGCTGTTTTTGCTGGCTCCCGGGCTGAGCTCCAGCGTGGGCGTCCTGGTGCCGGTGGGCGCGCTGGTGGCCATAGGCGTGGCGCGCATTCTCTACCGCAAGGGCCTGCTGGGGGAGGGAAACCAGCCATGATGTGGCTTTTGCTGTCCGTTCTCGCCGCGTTTGCGGCGGTCGTCGCGTTTCGGGCATGGCGTTTTAGGCCCGCGCCGCATCAAAGGGCGCAGGCCGAGCCGCTTGAGGTGGACGAAGCGGCCGTAGGCGAGCGCCTGCGCGCCATGGTGCGCCTTCCCACCGTGAGCGACCGCGACGCTCAGCGTATGGACGCGGAGGCGTTCGAGCGGTTTCGGGCGCTGCTCAAAGCGCAGTATCCCGGCGTGGGCGCGGCGTGTTCATGGGAAAGCGCGGGGCGCAACGGGCTGATGATTCGCTGGCCCGGCCGCGGCCAGGCCGCGCCGTCGGTGCTCATGGCGCACTACGACGTCGTGCCCGCCGACGCCGCCGAATGGGACGAACCGCCCTTTGAGGGCGTCGTGCGCGACGGGGAGCTCTGGGGGCGCGGCACGCTGGACACCAAGTGTACGGTGCTGGGCATCCTGGAGGCGGCCGAGGCGCTCATCCGCCGGGGTTTTGCGCCCGCGGGCGACGTGTACCTCGCCTTTGGCGGCGACGAGGAATGCATGGGCGGCGACGCGGCCGCCATCGTGGACGAGCTGGAGCGGCGCGGCGTGCGCCCGGCGTTCGTGCTGGACGAGGGCGGCGCGATTGTCGACCACGTGTTTCCCGGCGTCAGCCAAAGCGCGGCGCTGGTGGGCGTCGCGGAAAAGGGCAGCGCCTTTGTGGATTTGACCGCCGCCGGCAA
>DVME01000070.1 GCA_018715175.1 Candidatus Limiplasma stercoravium | reverse complement strand
CCGAAACGAGCAGTGGGCGCGGCCAGCGCCCGCCGCGACGATTGAGGTTGCGGGT
This sequence comes from Candidatus Limiplasma stercoravium, assembly GCA_018715175.1. Classification (GTDB taxonomy): domain Bacteria; phylum Bacillota; class Clostridia; order Christensenellales; family Aristaeellaceae; genus Limiplasma; species Limiplasma stercoravium. The sequence continues at coordinate 10,166 of DVME01000070.1, read as the reverse complement.
CTGCGGCCCTCCGAACCTCCCAGAAGGTTTTTTGACAGTCTGCGGCGGATGGCGATGCCATCCGCCGTTTCCTTTTGCGGTTCAAAAGGAGCTTGCGAAGCAGGTAATTTGGTATCGTTCCCATAAAATGTACCGCCCAGAAAAAAAGAATGTGAATTCTTCAAAGACCTTGAAGGAATGTGTCAACCCAATGCGAATATATGATAAAAAAGCTCGTCGGAAAGGAGCCTTCCATTTCCATGAAATCGAGGAATCACCTGGCGATTGTGCATACCACGCCTGTAACCGTTCCCACCCTGAAAGCCCTGTGCGATCGTTTGTTGCCCGGGGTGGAATGCTACGCCTATCTGGATGAAAGCATCTTGCCTCAAATCAACCAGGAAGGCCATATCAGCCCTGGAGTTTGGTATCGTTTCCAAAGTCTGGTGGCCCTCGCCGCCGCCGCTCGTCCCCGCGTGATCCTCTGCGCCTGCTCGTCGGTGGGCGGCATGCTGGAGGCCGCCCGGGAATGGTGCGGCATTCCCCTGGAACGCATCGACCAGCCCATGGCGCAGCAGGCAGCCGCCCGGCCGGGCCGCATCGTCGCCTGCGCCACGGTCGCCTCCACCCTGGAGCCTACGCTTGACTTGCTGCGCCGCGCCGCCGGGCCGGATCGCCAGGTGGACAGCCTGCTGATAGAAGGCGCCGGCGCGCTGCTGGCCCAAGGCCGCCAGGAAGAATACCTCTCCCTCATCGCCAGCCGCCTTGCCAACGCTGCGCGCGCCTACGATACCGTCGTACTGGCCCAGGCTTCCATGGCCCAGGCCGTCCAAGGCGTTGACCCCGCGCTGCGCGGCCGTTTCCTCACCAGCCCCGAAAGCGGCGTCGCCGCCCTGCAAAAGTACTTCAGCAAGGAGTGAATCCATCATGAAACGCCCCGAAATCCTCGCCATGCTGCGCCAGGCCCGCGAAGGCGGCTATGCCGTGGGCTCCTTCTCTCCCCGCAACACCGTCCTTATCCGAAGCGTGCTGAGCGCGGCCGAGGCCGAGCGCTCCCCCGCCATGGTTCAGATTTCCGCCAACGAGCTGGGCTGGTTTTCCCTAGACGCCGAAGACTTCGCCCGCGCTTACTTCGCAGCCGTGAAGGACTACCGCGCCCAAACCGTGCTGCACTTGGATCATACCAAGGATCCGGAAACCGTCTACCGGGCGATTGCGGCGGGGTTTGAATCGGTCATGTTCGACGGTTCCCGCCTGCCCTACGAAGAAAACCTGCGCATCACCCGCGAGGTGGTCGCCTATGCCCATCCGCGCGGCGTCTGCGTGGAGGCGGAGCTGGGCAGCATCGGCGGCGCGGACAAGCTGGAAACCGGCAGCGACGAAACCCTCTACACCGATCCCCTCCAGGCGCAGGAATTTGCCGAGGCCACCGGCTGCGACCTTCTGGCCGTCAGCGTGGGCACCGCGCACGGCGTCTATCCGGTTAAAAACCCGCGCATTGACTTTGAACGCCTGGCCGCCATCCGCAGCCGCGTCAGCGCGGCGCTGGTGCTGCACGGAGGCTCGGGCCTTCCGCCCGAAACCATCCATCGCGCCGTGCGCGAAGGCGTGAGCAAGGTCAACATCGCCACCGACCTTGAGCTGGTTTTCCAGCAGGTCACCGGCACGGGCCGCCAGCCCAACGCCCTGACCGAGCAGCTGCCCCAAAGCGTCAAGGATCAAGCCATCGCCCAGGTTCAGGCGCTTTGCCAGGATCGCATGCGCCACTACCTGCTCTCCTGCGACCGCCTGGCCTGAGCGGAGGACGATAGCCATGGAGCAACGCTTTCGCGCCGGCGTGGTTGCGGACGACATCACCGGTGCCAACGACATCGGCCTGATGTTTTCCCAGGGCGGCTTATCCGCGGCGGTGGTGTCGCTGAAAGATCAGCCCCGTGAGGAGGACTTTGCAGACGCTGGGGTGTGGATTGTCAACACCGACAGCCGTTTGGACAGCCCCGAGCTGGCCGCCCAAAAGTCGGCCGCCGCCGCCCGGTTTCTGCGCGACGCCGGCTGCCGCATGGTGTATACCAAAACGTGCAGCGTTTTTCGCGGCAACGTCGGCGCCAGCTTCGACGCCGTGCAGGACGTGCTGGGGGTGCGCTGCTCCATGGTGGCGGCGGGCTTTCCCGAAAACGGGCGCACGACCGTGGACGGGCTTCACTATGTCTACGGCGTCCTTTTGGAAAACAGCGCCTTCGCTTCGGATCCCGTCAACCCCATGCACCTTTCCCGGCTTTCGGACATCATCGGGCGGCAGTCGTCCCGTCCGTGCGGCGCTTTCGACCGCCGCCTGCTGGATTTGCCGCCCGCCCAGCGGAAAGAACGCTTTGAAACGCTCAAGCGCTCCTGCGCCTACATCGTCTTTGACGTGCGCCATCAGCGCGATTTGCAAACCATCGCTGCCCTGGTTAAAGACGAGCGCAACCTTTGCGGCTCCAGCGCCCTGGCCCGGGAGCTGCCCGCGGTCTGGGGCCTCGAGGGAGAGGCGGAAAGCCTTTTGCGCTTTGACGGCGCCGGCGCAGGCATCCTGGTTGTGGCGGGCAGCTTGACGCCGCAGACCTTTGCGCAGGTGGAAAATCTCAAGCGCCGCGGCATGCCGTGCTGGGCTGTGGATCCCATGCTTCTGTTTGACGCCGGCCAGCGTCAGGCGCACCTGGCCCAGGGCCGGGAAACCTTGGGCCGCTACCTCCGCGCGGGAGAGGACGCCCTCGCCTACGCGCTGCGCAACGAGGAGCAGGCCAAAGCGCGCGGGCGGGAGTTGGGCATGAGCGACGCGCAGGTGGGCCGCATGATTTCCTCCGCCTTCCACGACCTCTCGCGTTGGGCAAGGCGCGAGTGCGGGGTGAAGCGCTTCGCGGTGGCGGGCGGCGAAACCTCCAGCGCCGTGAGCGCGGGCCTGGGCGTGCGCTCCATGCGCATCTGGCAGGAAATCGAGCCCGGCGTGCCGCTGATGACCGCCCGGTGCGAGGATTCCAGCGAGCTTATGCTGGTATTGAAATCCGGCAGTTTCGGCTCGGACGGCTTTCTGTTAAACGCCGTGCAGCTTATGCGCCGGGCCTCGGAGGGACATCCATGAAAAAAGTGCTGCACATGGTGGGCCATTCCCACATTGATCCGGTGTGGTTCTGGCGGTGGGAGGAAGGCATGCAAGAGGTAAAGGCCACCTTCCGATCCGCGCTGGAGCGCATGGAGGCGTTTGCGGACTTTCGCTTTACCTCGACCTCAGCGGCCTTCTTTGCCTACGTACAGCGGGTGGATCCCGAGCTGTTTGAGCAGATTCGCCGCCGCGTACAGGAAGGGCGCTGGGAGATCGTGGGCGGTTGGTGGGTGGAGCCGGACTGCAACCTGCCTTGCGGAGAAGCCTTTGTGCGCCAAGGGCTTTATGGTCAGGCGTACTTTCAAAAGGAATTGGGCGTTCGCTGCACCATCGGAGCCAACGTGGACTCCTTTGGCCATCATCCACAATTGCCCCAAATTCTCAAAAAAAGCGGCATGGAAGGCTACGTGTTTTTGCGTCCGCAGGTAACCACCTCCGCGCGCGAGTACGTGCCTGGGCGCAAGCCTGTGTTTCTCTGGCGCGGCCTGGACGGAACCGCCCTTCCTACCGTGAGCCTCCCCGGAGAGTACACGACCTGGTTTTTGGAGCCCACGCGCCTCAACATCCAAAAGACCGTGGATCAGCTGGCGGAGTACCCCTGCCTCCCCTGCTGCTATGGCGTAGGCGACCACGGCGGCGGCCCGACGGAGGAAAACATTCGGGCGGTGGAAACTCTTCGGCCCGCGTTTGACGAGGTGGAACTGCGCTTTTCCGGCTTTGAGGCGTTTTTTGCGCAGCTTCGGGAGTCCCGCACGCCTCTACCCATCACGGACGCCTACTTTGACCACGTCAACCCCGGCTGTTACAGCGCCGACGCGCGCCTCAAGCGGGCGGTGCGCCAGGCGGAATACACGCTGCTGCTGGCCGAGAAGCTCTCGGTGCTTGCGCGGCTGGTCGGCGGGCAATGGATGCCGGAATCCACGCAAGGGCTGTGGGAGCGGCTGCTGTTCAACCAGTTTCACGACACCTTGGGCGGAACCGTCACCTTGGAGGCTCACCAGGACGCCATGGCTGACCTGCAGGGCGTCAAGGCCCAGGCGCGAACGCTGGCGCACCTGGCCATGCAGGACATCGCGCGAAACCTGGCGCTGCCTTCCAAGGGCACGCCGGTGCTGCTGTTTAACCTCAGCGACCGGCCTTATGACGGCCTGGCGGATGTGGAGATCAACTGGTTCTGCCAGGACGAGCTCAGCCTGTGGGACGCGCAGGGGCGCGAGGTGCCTTACGCGCGGCTCAAACAGTCCTGCACCATGGTGTGGAACGTGCTGGGCGGCCGGCGGCGCGTGCTCTTTCCGGTTCACGTGCCCGCGTTTTCCTGCGGCGTATACTACGCGCTGCCCCAAAAGCCGCGTCAGCAGGTCGCGGTCGCCTACGACGGGGATCCCCATGTGCTGGACAACGGCCGCGTGCGCCTGCGCCTCAACGACGCGGGAGAACCCGTCAGCCTCAAAGACCTGCGCAACGGCTTTGAGGCGCTTCATGCGCCTTGCCGCCTGAGCCTCTGGCGGGACGAGCGCGACCCCTGGGGCGGCGGCCCGCGGCCCTTTCATCCCATGGAGATGGACATGGCGGCCGATGCCGTGGAATGTGTGGAAAACAGCGCGCTGCGCAAGGTGCTTCGCGTGCAGAGCCATGCGCCCGGCTTGCGCGTGGATACGCTGTACATCCTGCGCGCGCAGGAGGATTTCGTCTCCATGGAGGTTCGCCTGTGGTGGGACAAGCCCTGGCATCAGCTGCGCCTCACGCTGCCCGTGGGCGCCTGCCGCTGCCGCTGCGAAAGTCCTTACGGCGTCATGGTTCACGGCGAAGAGGACGCGGAATTGTTTATGCAGCGGTTCTTGGATCTGCGCACGCCAGGCGGCGAAGGGCTGGCCGTCGTCAACGATGGCTTGTACGCCTTCCAGCCTCGCGGCCAAGAGACGGATCTCATCCTTCTGCGCAGCCCCATCTACGCCCAGGGCACCAGCCCGGACTGGTACCGGGAAAAGGACGTGTACCGCTACATGGATTTGGGCGAGCACGCCTTCACCCTGCGGTTTTATCCGCACGGGAAAGACCTCACCGACGACCGTCTTTTTTGCTGGGCGGATCAAACCGAGCGTCCCCTGGAATACCTGGTGGGCAGCACGACCGGCAACTCCGGCACGGCTTTGCCGCCCGCCTTCGCGCTGGATGGCCCCAACGTCCGGCTGGGCGCGGCCAAAAGAGCGCAGGAAGGCGAGGGGATCATTTTTCGGCTGCACGAAACCTGCGGCCGTCCCGCCCGCGCGACGCTGACCCTGGGCCAAAAGCGCATCCCCCTTTCCTTTGGCCCGTATGAAATCAAAACCCTCCGGCTGGACGGCGGCCGGGCTTGCCTGACCAATTTGCTGGAAGATGAGGTGGAATGCATTGAAATGGACCTGTGAACCTACCGTCAAAGTCCAAACCGACGCCTATACCCTGGAGCTTCTTGGCGACCGGCCGGCCGCCAAGGTGTGGGACGCCCAGGGACGCCTGATGGCGGAGCTGTTTTTGCTTTCCTCGTGCCACACTTTGGGCGGCCGGGATGTCTCCAGCCGTGTGACGCCTTGGCGCGCGGAGGAGCGCGATGGAAACGTCATACTTTCCTGCCAGGCGGATTCGCTGCTTTGGGCCCAAAAAACCGTCGTAGTAACGCTCCAGGAAGACCGCATCCTCTATCGCATGACGGTGGAAGGTCAAGGCGCCTTGGGCGATGTAGAGCTGCTTAGCGGCTACTACACGGGCTCCAACGCGCGCTGGAGCAACGCGCGGTTCTACTCCGGCTTTCACGGCGACAGCCTGTTCAACCCCGAGCCCGACGGCTGGGAGCAATATGCCGTGTCCGTTCAGGAGCGCTCGCTGATCGACATGACGGGCGTGCCCATTCCGGGGCGAGATCATTGGTTCTTCACGCCGCCGCCGTTTTGCTTTGTGCTGCGCAACGGCCCAACCTGCATGACCCTGGGCGTCGCCGCCCAGCCCGGCCGCCATACCTTCACGGAATGCGAATACACGGGCGGGCGCGGTCAGGGGCTGACGCTGCGCTACGAAGGTTACACAACGGTGGAGGGTTGCTATGACCTGCCCGAAGTCCACATGATTTTCGGCCAGGACGAGTACGCGCTTTTGGGACGTTTTTCCGAGGCGGAACGCCTCAGCGCGCCGCCGGCGGAACGCTTCGACTGGTGGGAAACGCCCATTTTCTGCGGCTGGGGCGCGCAAAGCGCGCTGTCGCAGTCGTATGGAAAGCCTGCGCCGGCCCTGGCCTATCAGAAATTCTACGAGGACTTTACCAACGCCCTGGACGAAAAGAACATCCAGCCCGGGATCATCGTCATCGACGACAAATGGCAAAAGGCCTATGGCCTCAACAACGTCGACGAGGAAAAATGGCCCGATATGAAAGGCTTCATCCGCGCCATGCACCAAAAGGGCCGCCGGGTGCTCCTATGGCTCAAGGCCTGGGATCCCGAGGGCGTGGATCCCAGCCTGTGCATCCGGGACTTCACGGGCGCGGCGCAGGCCATCGACCCGCAAAACCCCGGCTACCTGGCGCTCTTTGCCGGCGCCTGCCGCAACATGCTCTCGCCCGAGGGCCTGGACGCGGACGGGTTCAAGATTGACTTTACCGCCCGCATTCCCTCCTGTCCCGGCTGCCAGCGCTCTGGCGATCATTGGGGATTGGAGCTGATGCGCGATTACCTGGCCATGGTGCGCGACAACGCCAAGGCCGTCAAGCGCGACGCGCTGGTGATGTGCCATTGCCCGCACCCGTATCTGGCCGACAAGCTGGATATGATTCGCCTCAACGACATCAACACCGGCCGCCCCGTGTGCGAGCAAATGCTTCACCGCGCCCGCCTGGTGCGCGCCGTCATGCCGGACAAGCTCATCGACACGGACAACTGGCCCATGCCCGACAAGGCTTCCTGGCTTAGTTATGTGCGCTTGCAGCCCGAGTTGGGCGTGCCGTCGCTTTACTACCTATGGCACATGGACAACAGCCCCGAAGCCATCAGCGAGCAGGATCTGGACGTGGTGCGCCAAAGCTGGGCACGCTGGCGCGAGCGGCGCGGTTAACGCGCGGCGGAAAGGAGAAACATGGAAAAAGTACTTCACATGATCGGCAACGCGCACATCGACCCGGTGTGGCTATGGCGGTGGCAGGACGGTTTTAGCGAAATCCGCGCCACGTTCCGCTCCGCGCTGGAGCGCATGAAGGAATACCCGGATTTCATTTTCACCTGTGGCGCGGCCGCCTATTACGAATGGGTGGAGCGCAACGACCCCGCCATGTTTGAGGAAATCCGCGAGCGCGTGGCCCAAGGCCGCTGGAGCGTGGTGGGCGGGTGGTGGATTCAGGCGGATTGCAACCTGCCCTGCGGGGAAAGCCTGGCGCGGCAGGCGCTGATAGGCCAGCGCTACTTTGAGGAAAAGCTGGGCGTGAAGGCGCGCACCGGCTACAACGTGGACAGCTTTGGGCATACGGGGTCTCTGCCGAAAATCCTGCGCATGAGCGGCATGCAAAACTACGTATACATGCGTCCCGGCGTTCACGAAAAAAGCTATCCCGCCTGGACCTTTACCTGGCAAAGCCCGGAGGGAACCGGCGTGACGGCCTATCGCATTCCCTTTGAGTACTGCACCTGGGGCAAGGAATTGACCAACACCGTGGCGCGCTGCGCCCAGGAGGTGCGCGACGCCAACGGCATGATGTGCTTCTACGGCGTGGGCAACCATGGCGGCGGGCCCACCAAGGAAAACCTGGACAGCATCGCGGCGCTGGACGGTCAGGACGGGGTGCGGCTGCGCCTGTCCAGCCCGGACATCTTCTTTGACGGGCTCAAGGAGCGCGAGCTGCCGGTGGTCAACGGCGACCTGCTGCACCATGCCAGCGGCTGCTATTCGGCGCATTCCGGGGTCAAGCGGTGGAACCGCATGGCCGAAAACCGGTTGCTCACGGCGGAAAAATGGTCCGCCGCGGCGCATTTGCTCTTGGGCAAGCCCTATCCCCTGGCGGATTATGACCGGGCTTGGAAAAAGGTGCTTTTCAACCAATTCCACGACATCCTGGCCGGGAGCTGCATCCGCGAAGCCTACGAGGACGTGCGCGAGGATTACGGCTTTGCGCTTTCCCTGGCGGGCGATCACCTCAACGACGCGCAGCAGGCGCTGGCCGGACGCATGCGCATTCCCTTTGCGCAGGACGACCGCCCCTACGTGGCCTTCAACCCCCACGGCTTTGCGGCCCATTGGCCCGTCAGCCTGGAAGTGCCTGCGGCCCGCGCGCCCATGCGCCTGGTGGACAGCCAGGGCCGAGAAGTGCCCTACCAGCTTTCGCCCGGCTCCGCGGCCGCGATGGGCCGCATGCGCCTGGGCTTTGTGGCGCAGGTGCCGCCGCTGGGCTGGGAGGTGTACCGCCTCGTGCCTTCGGAGGACGCCGCGCCCTGCGAAGCCGACGACAGCCTGGTTCTGGAAAACGATCTGGTACGGGTGGAATTTGGCGAGAAAACCGGCTTGGAAAGCCTGCTGCTCAAGCGCAGCGGCACCCAGATGCTTTTGCGGCCCTTCGAGGCGCTGGTAATCGACGACCCCAGCGATACGTGGTCGCACGGGGTGCTGCGCTTTGACCAGGTCGAGGGCGCCATGGAACTGCGCGAAGTTAAGGTGTTGGAAACGGGCCCGGCATTGCGCACCCTTCGCGCGGTATACGCCTGGAACGAGTCCACCCTCGTGTTGGATCACACCCTTTACAACGGATTGCCATACCTGTTCCTCCACGCGCGGCTGGACTGGCGGGAGACGCAGAAAGTCCTGAAATTCCACTTCCCCCTGGCGCACAATTACAGCCATGTCCGCGCCCAGGCGCCCTACGGCTTTGCCGACCGCCTCATGGACGGCGAGGAGTATCCCATGCAGCAATGGGTGGATCTCACCGGCGTCGTGCCCGGGGAAGGCCAGACCCTGACGGGCCTGGCGGTGCTCAACGACGGCAAGTCCTCCTACAGCGCCCAAGGCCGCGACCTGTATGTCACCGTGGCCCGAAGCCCCTATTACGCCAACCACATGCCCTTCCAGGTGGAGCCGGGCATGGATTATCCCGTGGTAGACCGGGGCGAACAGCGCTTCACCCTGGCGCTTCTGCCCCACGAGGGCGCGCCGGCCACGGGCGGCGTGGAGGAGGCGGCGATGCTGCTTAACGCGCCGGTGACGCTTTTGCCGGAGAGCTTCCACGACGGAGACCTGGAAGCCCGGGGCAGCGTATTAAAATTGGACGCGCGGCATGCCGTGCTGGACGCGGTCAAGCTGTCCCAGGACGGGCAGGGCGCGTTGGTGGTACACATGCACGAAACCGCGCGGGAAGAGGAGGACGCGGTGCTGCGCCTGCTCACGCTGGGGCGGGACATCGCGCTCCACTTCGCGCCCGGAGAAATTCGCGCGCTGCGCATCGACCTGCAAAGCGGCGAAGCCGTGGACGTGGATCTCATTGAAACCCCGTTGTCCCACAACAACGCATAAGGAATGGAGGAAGCCGCATGGAAACCCCAAAATACCTCGACGAATCCCTTTCCTTTGAAGAGCGGGCCAAGGATTTGGTAGACCGCATGACCATCGAGGAAGCCGCGGGCCAACTGCGCTACGACGCCCAGCCCGTGGAGCGCCTGGGCGTAAAAAGCTACAACTGGTGGAACGAAGCGCTGCACGGCGTGGCGCGCTGCGGCATGGCGACGGTCTTTCCCCAGGCCATCGGCCTGGCCGCCACCTTCGACCGCGAGGGCGTGTACGGCATGGGCCGCGCCATCGCCCTGGAAGGCCGGGCCAAGTACAACGCCTTCCAGTCCGAAAAGGATTACGGCATCTACAAGGGCCTGACCTTTTGGAGCCCCAACGTAAACATCTTCCGCGATCCCCGCTGGGGCCGCGGCCAGGAAACCTACGGCGAGGATCCGTTCCTGGCGGGGCATTTGGGCGTGGCGTTTGTGGAAGGCTTGCAGGGCGACGACCCGCGCTACTTGCAGGCCGCCGGTTGCGCCAAGCACTTTGC
>DVME01000069.1 GCA_018715175.1 Candidatus Limiplasma stercoravium | reverse complement strand
GGCGCGACTGGTGCAGACGGTGCGGATGGTGCGACAGGCGCCACCGGAGCCACCGGAGCCACCGGCTCGGACGGAGCGACAGGGCCGACCGGAGCGGCGCCAGACAACGTCTATGCTTCCTTTGCCAACATTCAAGCCGTCTGGAACCCCAATACCACCATCACCCTTTTCCCTTCCGTCACCGATCCCACCGGAACCATCACTCTGTCCGATAACGCGCGCATCAACCTCGAACCGGGCGATTACCTCGTAGCCTACAGCGTGTCCGCCATCTACCGCACCGCCAGCTATATGCAGATTACCCCGTATTACAATGAGGGTGTCCACCTGGAAAACAGCGTCTATTTTGCCACCAGCATTAACGGCTCTTCCGCTTGCGGCTCGGCGCATTTTATCCTGGAAGCACCGGCGGCTACTACGCTAAGTCTTTATTACAACAGCCCAGCCCAGGCAACCGACGGCACGGTCACCATGACCATCCTCAAGCTGGAGCGCTCCGCCACCTAATCTTTCCATTGGCTGCGCATAGCCCTTGCGCCTCCTGTACATACTAAGCAGCGGAGGTGATGGGCTTGAGTCCCAAAGAATTGATGTACATCGAGGACGCGCTGGGCCACGAAGAATTCCTGATTTCCCAATGTACCCAAGCGGCGCAGGCGTTGAGCAATCCCGAGCTCAAAAGCTACGCCCAGGCGCTGGCGGGCAGGCACCGTCAGCTGTTCCAAACGCTCTATCAACTGGTATAAGCAAGGAGGGATGTCGGTGAACGACAGGGAAATCATGGAAAGCCTGCTGCTGACCACCAAAGGCGTATGCGATCTCTACATGCACGGCGCGATCGAATCCGCAACGCCCAACGTCCACGGCGCGTTCGACCAGGCCCTGGATGAAAGCCTATGCATGCAAGGCGAGATTTACAAAAAAATGGCGGCGCAAGGCTGGTATCCGACCGAGCAAGCGCCGCAAGCCCAAATGGACAAAGTACGCAACAAGTTTGCCAACGCATGAATCACGAGGCCCCGCCTTTGAGCGGGGCCTCCAGGCTGTCAAAAACCCTTCCAGGAGGTTCGGAGGGCCGCGGCCCTCCGAGCTGCCTTGCGAACCCAGCGACATGCGCGGTGGGTTCGCAAGCCTTGCGTAGCAAGGTTTCCTTACGCCGTTTCCCGCCCGGGAAGCCCCAAAGGGGCGAGAGGGAAACGGCGCAAACCTGTCGAAAAGCCCGCCTGCGGCGGGCTTTTCGACAGGCTGAAGGCCCCGCCTTTGAGCGGGGCCTCTGCATTTTAATTGCGCGCGATGGTGGAACGAATTTTCGCAAAAACATTATTCAGGTAGTCGTCCCGGTAGCCCAACGGGAACACGATTTCCACGCCGTAGAGCACCCCGTCCAAGCACACGTACTGAATGCGTCCGCCGATTTCCGTCCCGTCGGTGAGGGTGCCGGTATAGTTGGCATACACGGCCACCTTTCCCATCATGTAACGGGTGGCGGTATAGGAGCGTTTGAACTCGCTAAAGCCTGTGGCGCTCATGCCCTCCAGCCGGCCGATGACCTCATCCTCCATCTCGCTCTGGGTATAGTTGGTTCCCAGGTTCTGGCTGAAAATGGTCACAATGCATTGCTGCCCTTCCTTGATTTGAGCTTCGGGTTCGGACAGGTACAGCGTTCCGGCCTGGCTTTCGTTCACCGTCCACCCCACGGGGCCCTCAAAATGAACCCCGACGTTGGCCGATGTGTATTCCACATAGCTGAAGGTCAGCTGCGGGCGCGGGGTAGGCGTGGGCATGTCGATGGGATCCAGCGGGATGGGCGTTGTGCCGGCGTAAGGGTAGGTGGTCGGCGTAGGCGTGGCGACGGTTTCGGGCTCCACATAGGGATCCACGCCCTCTTCGCCGAGCGGATCGATGTCGTAGGGATTGACATCAAAGATGCTCTGGCCGCCAATATTGCCGCTAATTCCGCTCTGCGATTCTGTTTCGGGTTCGACGGTAGGTGTCGGAGCGACCGATGGCGACGCGCCAAACTGCTGCGAAATCATGGGAATATCGTCGACGTCGGAATTGCCCGAGCACGCCGAAAGCAACATCGATGCCACAAGCAGCATCGCCAGGATCATCCTTCGTTTCATGGTATGCTCCCCCCTATACCGCGCAAACCGAGTCTGCGCTTGATATCGCTGCGGGATCGCAAAGCGTTGGTCGTCATGTTATTGTAGCATCAACCGCCCACGTTCGTCAACCACCGTTTTCATCCGGTTCTTCGGGCGCAAGGCACTCGTCATAGCGCGCATGGTACAGCCGCCGGTCCAGCGACCAGATGCGCTCCGTAAAAGCGCCCGGCTTCACCTTGGCGATGGCCGTGTCCATCTCGTTCATGCGAGCATCCAGCAAGTCCACCCAATGCAGCACCTCCGCCTCCATAAACATGGGCTTTCGCGGGCTGCCAAACTCCGCCTCTCCATGATGGCTCAACAACATGTGCTGCAACAGCAGCAGCGGCTCGCCTGTGATCCCCAGGTCGTTGGCCACCTCCTGAAGCCGCGCAACCCCCAGCACCAAATGCCCCAGCAGCAGGCCGCCGGCGGTGTAATCCCGCACCACGCCCATGGGATCGGAGTCCAATTCCTCGATTTTGCACAGATCGTGCAGGATGACCCCGGCATAAACCAGATCGGTATTGAGGTTGCCGTATACCCCGCACACCGCCTTGGCCAGGCGCAGCATGCCCGTGGTGTGATGCAAAAGCCCGCCGCGTTCCGCGTGATGGATGCGCTGGGCCGCCGGGTAGTAACGCAGCTTTTCGTCAAAGCGGCGCAGCATTTCCCGTGTCAGGCGGGCGATGGGCTCGCTGGCAAAGCCGTCGATGGTCTGGGAAAGCTCGCCCAGCATATCCTCCACCGGCTCGGGAGCGCTGGGGGTCAAGGCGGACACGTTCACCTCGTCGCCGGGCTGCGCGGGGCGGATGCGCTCGACACGCAGCTGCAAACGGCCGTTGTATTCCAGCGTGCCGCCGCGTACCTTGACCACCGTTCCCACCGCCGGTGGCGTCACGTTGCCGTCCCATACCTTAGCGTTGACCTCTCCCGTCTTGTCCGCCAGGTTCAAATCCAGGTATTTGGCGCCGTTGCCGCCGGTGCGCTGCTCCGAGGAGCGCACCAGCAAAAAGCCTTCAAAACGCTGATCCTTGGCGAGTTCCGATACGTTGCGCTGTGCCATGTAGCCGCTCCTTTACGCATTTTGCGCATACTGCGCCACGCGGGTGCCGGGCTTGTTGACGTAGCGGGCAAACTCCGCCTGCCATTCCACGTTCACGGTTCCCACGGGGCCGTTGCGCTGTTTGGCGATGATAATCTCGCCTTCGGTGTCGTCGGGCCTGGGGCCGTCCTCCGGCCCTTCGACGGCATAGTAACCCTCGCGGTGCAAAAACAGCACCACATCCGCGTCCTGCTCGATGCTGCCGGAATCGCGCAAATCGCTCAGCAGGGGGCGCTTGTTGGTTCGGGCGGCCGGCGCGCGGCTGAGCTGGGCGCAAGCCAGGAGCGGCAGCTTGAGTTCCAGGGCAATGGACTTGAGCTGGCGGCTGATTTCGCTGACTTCGAGCTGGCGGTTTTCCACGCGCTTATCCGTGCCCATGAGCCCCAGGTAGTCCACCACAATGAGATCCAGCCCTTGTTCCAGCATCAGCCGGCGGCAGCGGCTGCGCAGCTGCGAGGGCTTGAGGCCAGGCGAATCGTCGATGTAGATGCGGCAGGCGCTGAGTTCGTTGAGCGTATCGCCAATTTTGACCCATTCGTCGTCGGCCAGCATGCCGCTGCGCACGCGCTGCATGTTGATGCCGGCGGTCGAGCACAGCAGGCGCAAACCGATTTGCTCCGCGGGCATTTCCAGGTTGAATACCGCCACGCATTTGCCGGCCTTTTGCGCGGCAAACTGAGTGATGCCCAAGGCCATGGCGGTTTTGCCCATGGCCGGGCGCGCGCCCACCAACACCAGCTCGCCGCTGTGCATGCAGGTAAGCATCCTGTCCAGGTCGTACAGGCCCGTGGGCACGCCGGCCAGCTTTCCCTGCAATCGGCTGAGCTCCTCGATTTGGTCGAAGGTGGACATCAGCACGCTGGAGAGGGGTTTGAGCGTCTGCGCGCCGGTGCGCCGCATGATGATGTCAAACACCAGGCGTTCGGCGTTATGCAGCACCTCGGGCAAAGGGTCGGTCTGCGCGAAGCATTGGGCCTGGATTTGCCGGGAGGCTTCGATCAAGCGGCGAAGGGTCGATTTTTCCAGCACGATCTCCACATAGGAGCGCGTGTTGGCCGTGGTGGGCACAAAGCGCACGGCGTTGAGCAAATACGCCGCGCCGCCCACGCTGTCCAGCGTTCCGCGGCGGCTGAGCTCGTTGCCCACGGTCATCAGGTCGATGGGATTGCCGGCCGCGTGCAACGCTTGCATGGCCGCGAAAATCTCCCGATGCTCCGGGCTGAAAAAGTCCGATGGGATCAGGTTTTCAAAGGCGAGGGTTGCCGCGCCGCCGTCCTGCATCGCCGCGCCCAGCACGGAGCGCTCCGCCTCCGGGCTGTTGGGCGGCAGGGCGGTGACGGCCAGCTCGCCGGGGCCGCCTTGCATGCAGCCGCCTCCCTTCGCGTCAGTCCTTGGTCATGGCTTCCACGCGCACCTTCATGGGCGTGGTCACGTTGGCGTATACCCACACGGTGATGTCCGTCTCTCCAACCTGGCGGATGGGCTCGCATTCGATCTTGCGCTTGTCCACCTCAACGCCGTGCTGTTCTTTGAGCGCGTCGGCGATCTCCTGGCTGGTGATGGAACCGTACAGCCGCCCTTGCGAACCGCACTTGGCCTTGAGAACCACCACCTTGTCCTTGAGCTGCGCCGCCGTGTTCACCGCGCTTTCACGGCGTTCGCGCTCCAGCTTTTCCTCGGCGGCGCGCTTGCGCTCGATCTCCTTGACCGCTCCGGGCCGGGCTTCCACCGCCCATTTACGCGGAAAGAGGTAATTGCGGGCAAAGCCGTCGGAGACGTTGAGGATGTCGTCCTTTTTGCCGGTTCCCTTGACGTCGCACAGCAGGATGACCTTCATGCTTCATTCCTCCTTATGATGATCAGCGTGCCGGACAAATCGGGCGCGAAAGCGCATCGCCCGATCCAGCAAGCCGATGAAAAACAGCACCACCGGCGCAAGCACGTAAACCGCCGCCACGCCGATCCCGTAAAGGATTTTTTTATCGGGGCTGCGCAGGCTCAGCGCGCCTACCGCTACCGCAGCGCCCAGAATCTGATAGGTTTCCGTAAACGTCGCATAGAACAGCACGCCCAGCATTTTGCTCAGCTGCGCCTCCGTGCCCAAAAGCACCAACGACGCCGCGCCCATGGCCAGCAGCAGTCCGTGAAGAGCGCGCGGCAAAGCCAGCAAGCCAAAGCCGGGCGGTTCGGCCACGCACGTCTGAGGGGCCCGCGCGCTCGTCTGGTTTTGGCGCACCACCAGAAACGAAGCGTTGAGCTTTCGCACGCGCAGCGCGCAAAACAGTCCGCCCAGCAAGCTGCACTTGACGTAGAGCAGCGGCAGGTACAGCCAGACCAGGTCGGAAACCGTCAGCCGAAGCGACAAAAGCATCTGGTGGATGAGGGCGGCATCCAGCAGCAGCGACAAAGCGCTCACGTTTCCGGTCTGGGGCACGTTCAGCAGCCCAAGCCCGGCCAGGCGGTAAAGCGTCCATCCCGGTTGCTCGTCGGCCATCACCCATTGCGCAACGGCGTTGGCCAAGCCTTCGGGCAGGCTGCCGCCCAACGCCTGCGCCGCCCCCGTAAGCGCGCCCAGGAGCGCCGCGGCATAGGCCGCCACATACCAGGCGATCGTGCGCTGCTTGGCCATCTGCGCAGGGGTGCGCACGGCGTGCGTCACCGCCAGGGTCAACCCGCCGGGCAGCGCCAGGCCCAGGGCGTAGGGCCATTGGCAGCCGTGGAAAAGCGCCAGTACCGCCGGCGCAGCCGCCGATGCCAACGCCGCCCAGCGCAGCCGCCCGTCGCGCCAGATCGGGCAGGCGAGCAGCGGCATCAAAAGCGCCACGGGCAGGCAAAGAAGCGGCGAAAAGGCCATGGCCAGCGTCAGCGCCGCCAGAATCAGCGCCATGCTGCGGATTCGTTGAAGCCCCGGCTTGAGCGCAACAACCTTCACCCTCATCCCTCCCCGCGCATGTTGTAATCTTCATTATACTCAACGCAGGAGGAGGAAGTCAACCGCCCTTCAAAAACGCGCGTCAGGGCTCCCGTTCAACGCCGGTGACCACATCGTCCAAAATGGCCATCACCATGGGCGCGCCCTTGTCCTGCTTGCCCTTGAGGGTCGCCTGGGCAGGCTGAACCTGGGTCGCGGAGCTGCGCGCCTGCCAAATGCGCACCGGTTCCTCGCCCGCGCACGCCCCGGCCAAGCGGGTGCCGTTGGAGCCGCTTTTGTTGAAGGGAAAGCACTTTACGCCCTTGCCCGCGCGCGCTTGGGGCTCAAAGTCCGTATAGAGCACACGCTTGGCAAAGCCGCGGTCGCTGATGAGAAACACGGTTTGCGCGGCTTGCGGCTGACCGCACCAAAGCACCTCGTCGCCGGGCTCGAGGTTCATGCCCTTGACGCCGCCGGCCACGCGGCCCATGGAAGGGATGCCGTCGGCGTGAAAGCGTATGCTCATGCCCGCGCGGGAGAGCATCAGGACATCCCGGTCGGGGTCAAGCCAAAGCACCTCAAGCAGTTCGTCGCCTTCGCGCAGGTTGAAGGCCGCAAAGCGCGAGCGGCGCACGTCGTAGCCGGCGGCCGGGGTGCGCTTGATCTGTCCATGCCGGGTGACGAAAAGCAAGTCGGGCAAGGTGGGCAGGGCGGACTCCTTCTGGCACAGGATGCAAACCGGGGTTTCATTTTCCTCCAAGCCCGCCAGCACGCCGCTGAGCAGCGACCCGCGATCCTTGGGCTTGTTGGCCTCGGGCAAGTCCCCCACGCCCAGGGTGAAGCAGTTGCCCCGGTTGGTAAAGAAGAACAGCGTATGATCCGTAAAGGTTTCAAACCGGTACAGCAGCGCCTCTTCCTCGCCCTCGGCGGCCTGGCGCCGCGCCCGCGGCGGATACATGCGCCTCAGAAGGCCCGAGCGCGTGTAGGTGACCAGCGCTTCCTCGGCGATGATCTCCTCATCGGGCAAGGGCTGGTCTTCGTCGGCGACGATCTGCGTGCGGCGCTCGTCGCCATAGCGCTCGGCCACGGCCGCCAGCTCCTTTTTGATGACGTTCATCAGCTTGCGCTCGCTGGCAAGGATGGCCTCCCATTCCCGAATCATCTTGAGCACCTGGGCGTACTCGTTGCGCAAGGCCAGGATCTCCAGGTTGGTCAAGCGTTGCAGCCGCATATCCAAAATGGCCTGGGCCTGCGCGTCGCTGAGGGAAAAGCGATCCATGAGGCCGGCTTTGGCGACCTTGGGGGTCTCGCTGCCGCGGATGAGGGCGATGACCTCGTCCAGGTTATCCACGGCGATCATCAGGCCTTCCAGGATGTGGGCGCGGGCGCGGGCCTTGTCCAAATCATAGCGGATGCGGGCGGTCACGACGTTTTTGCGGTGACGGATATAGCAGCGAATCGCGCGGCGCAGGGACAGCAGGCGGGGCTTGCCGTCGGCGATGGCCACCAGGTTGACGCCGAAGGTTACTTGCAGATCGCTGTACTTGAAAAGGTACATGAGCACGCGCTGGGCGTCGGCCTCGCGCTTGAGCTCGATGACCGCGCGCATGCCGGTGCGGTCGCTCTCGTCGCGGATGTCGTAAATGCAGCCCAGGGCGGTTTTCTTTTCCTCGCTAAGCCTGAGGATTTTTTCCAGCATGGCGGCCTTGTTGACCTGGTAGGGAATCTCGGTGATGACGATGAGCTTGCGCCCGGCCGGGCCATCTTCCAAATGGGTGCGCGCGCGCAGGGTGAGCTTTCCGCGTCCGGTTTCATAGGCGGCGCGGATTTCGGGCGTGTCCAGCAGCACGCCGCCGGTGGGAAAGTCCGGCGCGGGAAGGTGGCGCATCAGCTCGTCCAGGGAGATGTCGGGGTTGTCGATTTGGGCAATGACGGCGTTGATGGTTTCGCGCAGGTTATGGGGAGGAATGTTGGTGGCCAGGCCCACGGCGATGCCGCTGGCGCCGTTGACCAGCAGGTTGGGGAAGCTGGCGGGCAGCATGTCGGGTTCCTTGAGGGTATCGTCAAAATTGAGACGGAATGGCACGGTGGCTTTGTCCAGGTCTTTGAGCATCTCCATGGCCAGGGGCGTCATGCGGGCCTCGGTGTAGCGCATGGCGGCGGCGCCGTCGCCGTCCACGGAGCCGAAATTGCCATGGCCGTCCACCAGCGGCGCGCGCATGCTGAAATCCTGGGCCAGGCGCACCAGCGCGTCATACACGCTGCTGTCGCCATGGGGATGAAACTTACCCAGGCAGTCGCCCACAATGCGCGCGCACTTGCGGTGGGGGGTATCCGGGGTGATGCCCAGCTCGCTCATGGTAAAGAGGATGCGGCGCTGCACGGGCTTGAGGCCGTCCTCCACGCGGGGCACCGCGCGCTCCATGATGACGTGTTCGGCGTAGGGGATCATGCTGTTGTGCATGACCTCCTCCATGGGCGTGTCGATGATGTTGCGGTCCTCGCCGATGGGCGGCCGGGTATCCTGTTGTTTCCTGGTCACGTGCGGTTCTCCTCCTCACGCCCGTCGGCAAAGGCGCTGAAACTGTCTTCTCGGTTAAAGTTGGCGTGTTCGCTGATGTACTGGCGGCGCGGATCCACCTTATCGCCCATGAGGATGGTCACCAGGCGCTCGGCCTGCGCCGCGTCCTCGATGGTGACGCGCATGAGCTTTCTGGCGGCGGGATCCATGGTGGTGGCCCAGAGCTGCTCGGGGTTCATCTCGCCCAGGCCCTTGTAGCGCTGAAGGGTATAGCCCTTTTGCGAGCCGCGGGTGAGGCTGCGCAGTTCGCGGTCGTCGTAGGCGTATTGCACCCGGTTGCCGCGCTGCACGCGGTACAGGGGCGGCATGCCGATGTACACATGCCCCTCGGTGATGAGTTCCTTCATGTAGCGGTAGAAGAAGGTCAGCAGGATGGCGCGGATGTGGGCGCCGTCCTGGTCGGCGTCGGAGAGGATGATGACCTTGTGGTATTTCAGCCCGGCGAGGCTGAAGCTCTCGTCGATGTTGGTGCCCAGCGCCGTGATGACCGAGCGGAATTCCTCGTTGCCCAGCACCTGATCCAATCGTTTCTTCTCGGCGTTAAGGGGCTTTCCGCGCAGAGGCAAAATGGCCTGAAAGCGGCGGTCGCGGCCCTGCTTGGCGCTGCCGCCGGCGCTGTCGCCCTCGACGATGAACAGCTCGTTTTGCTCCGGCTTGCGCCCCGTGCAGCTGGCCAGCTTGCCCACCAGGGGCGCCGCCTCCAGCGCGCTTTTGGTGCGGGCCATGTCGCGGGCCTTGCGCGCGGCCTCGCGCACACGCGCGGCGCGGACGGCCTTTTCGATGAGCTGCTGGGCCAGCTCCTGGTGGCGCAGATCCTCGAAATAAGCGGTCAATTGTTGGGTGAGAATGGCTTCCACCGCGGGGCGCACCTCGGTATTGCCCAGCTTTCCCTTGGTCTGTCCCTCAAACTGCGGATTTTTGACCATGGCGATCATCACCGCGGTCATGCCCTCGCGGAAATCGTCGCCGCCGAGGTTGGCGTCGCGGTCGCGCAGCACGCCCAGGCGCCGGGCAAAGTCGTTCATCACCTTGGTGTAAGCGGCCTTAAAACCGGTTTCGTGCGTGCCGCCCTCGCCGGTGGGGATGTTGTTGACGTAGGAAAACACGTTTTCGGTATAGGAATCGGTGTACTGAATGGCCGCGCGAAAAATAACGTCGTCGCGGGCGCCTTCAAGGTAGATGGGCTCGTCGTGCAGGGCTGTTTTGTCGGCGTTGAGGTAGCGCACGTAGTCCACAATGCCGCCCTCATAGCAGTACGTCTCGCGCTGGGCAGGCTTGGGCGCGTCCTCGTCGTCCTCGGATGGACGGGGGGCGCGCTGATCCAAAAAGGTGATGGTCAGGCCCTTGTTGAGATAGGCCAATTCCCTCAGCCGGCGCGAGACCTGCTCGGCGTTGAAGCGCGTGACTTCAAAAATGCGGTCATCCGGCAAAAAGCGCACCTCGGTTCCCCGGCGGCGCGTGTTGCCCAGCATTTCCAGCGGGCCGGTGGGCCGGCCGGCCAGAATCTTGTTTTGCTTGGGATCCAGATCGCTTTCAAAGCGCATGCGGTAGTGGTGGAAATCCAAAAACACGTCCACCGTCATCCATCGGCTCAGGGCGTTGACCACGCTGGCGCCCACGCCATGCAGACCGCCGGAGTACGCATAATTCTCGTTGTTGAACTTGCCGCCCGCGTGCAACCGCGTGTAGATGACCTCCACGCCCGAAACCCCCAGCGTGGGATGCCGATCCACCGGCACGCCGCGCCCGTCGTCGTATACGCCCACGGAGCCGTCGGCGTACAAGGTGACATCCACGTGATGGGCATAGCCGGCCATGGCCTCGTCGATGGCGTTGTCCACGATTTCCCACAGCATATGATGCAGCCCGCGCTGCCCCGTAGAGCCAATATACATGCCGGGCCGCATGCGCACCGCCTCCAGGCCTTCAAGCACCTGGATGTTTTGCGCGTTATATTGAGTCGCCATATTGATTCACCCCTTGCGTGATGTCCGCGCCAAGGCAAAGCCAAGGCGCGGAAAACAACAGTTTATTATAACATGAAAAACCCGCGGGATACAAGCGTTGCCTCTTTAGCGGGAAGGGGAAGAATCTGATTGTCCATAGGGTGATCTGCCAAAAAACGGCTCATCAAGGCGCTGGCCGCCTCGCCCGCCCCGGAAAAGCGCCGGATCAGCGGACGGTTTGCCGCAGTTTTTGGTTGAGTTTGGCGTAAACGCGCTCTCGGAACCAGGTTTCGCGCGAAGCGGCCACGGCCTGCTCCAGCGCAAACCACGCCACGCCGCTGTTTTCCTCCGGTCGGATGCGCAAGGGCTGGGCGTCGTCGGCCTCCATTAGATAGGTCACGTTGAGGTGCAGGTGGCTGGACACATACCGTCCTCGTTTTTCGTGCCCGTCCACGGTAAGCGCCTCCAGGGAAAAAAGCTCCGGCGTCACCGGCCTGACTTCCTTTAGGCCGCTCTCTTCGCGCACTTCGCGCAGCGCGACGCCCAGGAGATCCTCGTCGCCGTCGGCATGGCCGCCCAGCCAGGACCAGGCGTCATAAATGCGGTGGTACGCCATGAGCGCCTTGTCGCGCGACGGGTTGACGACCCACGCTGACGCCGTCATGTGCGCCACGCGGTTTTCGCGGAGGAAAACGTCGGGCATAGCGTGCATGTACCACAGCATCAATTCCTGGTCGCGCGCCTCCTGCTCGTTGAAGGGACGGTATTGCGCGATCTGCTCCCGAATCGTCATCGTTTCCCTCCCGAATCAACGCAAATTCTTGAGGTGGCGCATGACGTTGGCCGCCGCCACGCCCGTTACTGCGCCCGTTGCCAGGCCCACCGCCATGAGGATGGCCATGTAATACATCAAAGAGGGCGTACCCAGCACCACCATCGCCAGCGCCACCTGACCCACGTTGTGCATCAGTCCGCCGGCCATGCTCACCACCACCGGATGCAAACCCTTGACCCGGCTCAGGCCCGCCATCACGCACAGGCTCAAAAGGCCGCCGGCCAGCCCGTAGGGAATCGCGTTGAAGCCGCTGAACATAAGCCCCGACAGCACCACCTTGAGCGCCATGAGCACAAAGGCCGTTGGGATGTTGAGCATGTACACGGCAAAAATGAGCACGCCGTTGCTCAGCCCCAGTTTAACGCCCGGAATGGTCGGCGCGACGGGGATTTGGCTTTCCACATAGCCCAACACCAGCGTCAGCGCCAAAAGCAAGCCGCACAGCGCCACGCGCCGCGTCCTCAGACGCATAGGCTCCCTCCTATTCCAGCGTGAGTATCGAATCCAGCTCGTCCGGAGTGTACAGCGCCAGCGTGACCTGATTGGGCAGGCAGATAATCATGTTGCCCAATACACGGGTGTCCCTGTTGTCCAGCGTCACTTCGCCCTGCCCCACGCAGTCCTGGTTTTCGCAGGTAGAGGCGTGCATTGTGACGCTCGTGGGCGTCACGTGAACCAGGTTTTGCGCGCCGGTATCCGGCTGGTTGATGGTGTAGTAGCCGTCCATGGTCAGGGGGATGGGATCGTAAACGACGTTATGCACCGTCACCACAAGGTAGGCGGCCGGCTCGGAAGCGTCCGGCGAGGCGTCCGGCTCCTGCGTCGCCTCTTGCGCCGTGGGCGAAGCGGCCGGTTCGGTCATCAGCGTGACGTCCAGCGTGGGCGCGTCCTCGCCCGGTAGCCCGGCGCCGCGCGGCAGCACCGCCCCCAGCACCGCCGCCGCCGCCACCAGCGCGATGAGAACTCCCAAGAGCAGCACGTTTTTGTTCTTCATCCAGGAACTCCTTTCCACAGGCTGATGACATCATACCGCAGCCGGCGCTCGCCGTCAAGCGCCGCCCTTAGCAGCCGTGGCCGCAGCCGCCGTGCCCGCACGCCTGGCCATGCTCGTGATGGTCGTGATGGTCGCAGGTCGCCCGGGCGTCGAAGGAAAGCGTGCCATCCAGCAGGCGCTTCACCGCTTCGTCCGCGCTGCCCTGCACCCCGCCGCAAACGCGGATGCCTTGCGCGCTCAGCGCTTGAATCGCGCCTGTGCCCGCGCCGCCGCAAAGAAGCGTATCCACCCCCAGCCGCGCCAGCAGCCCAGCCAGCGCGCCATGGCCGGTTCCGCCCGTTTCGACCACTTGGCTTTGCGTGACGGCCCCGTCCTGCACCGTATAGAGCTTGAACGCTTCCGTGCGCCCAAAGTGTTGGAAGATTTGTCCATTGTCGTAAGGTACCGCAATTTTCATGGCATTGGCCTCCCGTTGTTTCGGCGCGGCACGCCCTTCCCCGCCGCCTGCCACCAGGAGCTCCTTGCGCTCCACCAGGCATTGCGCCAGCTTTCGCCGCGCGCTGGCGTAGATGGCTTGCACCGTGGTGCGGGCCACCGCCATGCGCTGCGCGCAGGCTTCCTGCGTAAGCCCTTCCAGGTCGATGAGCCGCACGCATTCATATTCCTCCACGGCCATCACCAGCAGCGTGCGTCCGGAGCCGTCCAAGGGCCCAAAGCGTTCGCACGCAGGCGGGGCGCCTACGCGCCGGGGCTTGCGGGGTCTGGGCATGTCTGCGCCTCCTTTTTTGACATATGTCAACAATGCAAAGCTTACACCTGCTTTCGCCGCGTGTCAAGCCCTGGCTTTCAACGGAAAGCGGCGGCTCGCCGCGCCTTGAAACAGGCAGGAGCGGGCCGCCGCGCGTGGGCTGGTTTAGCGCTGGAGGTTTTCGATGGCTTTGACGAAGATGCGCACGTTGGTGAGCATGCCGCTGATGCTGAAATACTCGCCCGCCTGATGCGCCAGCTCCTCGTCCTCGGGGAAGGAGCAGCCAAAGGCCACGCCCTCTTCCAGGGTGCGCGCATAGGTGCCGCCGCCGGTAGCCACGCATTCGCGCGGGCGGCCCGTAACCTCGTGATAGGCGTCCAGGAGGGCGGCCACCAACGGGCTGTCAGGGGAAACGTGATGCGGCTGCTTGAGGCCCTCCACCGTCACATGGATCTCGGGCTCCAGCGCGGCCCGAATGTGCTTGACCAGGGCGTCGCCGCTGATGAGGATGGGAAAGCGAATATCCAGGGAAGCGTACAGGCCGTCTTTCGCGTTATAGCGCAGAATGCCCAGGTTGCACGTCAACGCGCCGCTGGTTTCGTCCTGGCAGCGCACGCCCAGGCCCAGGCCGTCGTACTCGTCGCCCACGCGCCGGGCCAGCGTGCCCAGCGCGCCTTGAGCGCCCAGGTCGCCCAGGATGCGTACCAGCTGCCCCAGAGCGTTTTGCGCCGCCTGCGGATAGGCCGCGTGGCCGGGCACACCGTGAACGGTCAGCCGCACGGCGCCGTCCTCAGCCTCCGCCGTAGCCTGCGCGCCCAGCTGTGCCGCCGCGCTCAGCGCCCGCTCCTTGAGGTTGCCGTCGTCCTCCACAAGCGCGCTGGCCAGGCCGGGGATGACGTTGCAGCGCTCACCCACGCGGATGTCGCGCACGCGCAGGCCCTCGGACGAATAGGCGCCGGCGAGCTCCAGGTGCAAAAGGCCCTTTTCGGTGTTGATGACGGGATAGGTGCAATCCGGGCTGAAGCCCGTGCGGGGCATGTCGCAATGAGCGGCATAGTAGCGCATGCATTCAAAGCCGCTCTCCTCGTCGCAGCCCAAAATAAGGCGAACCTCGCGCTTGAGCTCCACCCCCAGGAGCTTAACGGCGTACATGGCGTACAGCGCGGCGACCGCCGGCCCCTTATCGTCCGAAGCGCCGCGGCCGTAGACGCGGTCGCCGTCCATTTCCGCGCCGAAAGGATCGGTTTTCCAGCCATCCCCGGCAGGCACCACATCCAGGTGCGCCAGAATCGCCAGCGGATTCACCCCCAGCGGCCCCATGCGCACGTCACCGGCGTAGCCGTCGATGTTGCGCGTTTCAAAACCCATGGCCTTCGCGTCCGCCAGGGCGGTATCCAGCGCGCGGCGTACCTCCGCCCCAAAGGGCGCGCCGGGCTGCGGCTCGGACTTGACGCTGGGAATGCGAACCCAGCGGCGCAGCGTCTCCGTCATTTGGGGGCGAAGTTCTTCCAAGATTGCGTTGAGATCCTTCAAAACCATCATTCCTTTCCCACCGTTCATCGCTTACGATGCTTTGATCGCTCGTTCCAGCTGCTGCGCCGCCAAGCGCACGCGGCGGTGCGGACAGGCCAGGTTTACGCGCAGGAAACCTTCGCCGTCCGCCTTTCCAAAGAACGTGCCCGGCGTAAACTCTACGCCCTGAGCGCGGCAGCGCTCCAGCAGCGCCTCGCAGTTCAGCCCGTAGGCCCGCAGATCCACCCAGGCCAGGTAGGTGGCTTCCAAGGGGCTCATCACAGCCAGGGGCAGCCGCAGGCACAGCTCCTGGCGCAAAAGCTCCGCGCCTTGACGCACATAGGCCAGCAGGCCGTCCAGCCAGGCGTCGCCGTCGCGGTAGGCCGCCTCGGACGCCGTCATGCCAAAGATGTTGCCCTGCACCACGCCCGCGGCGTTGAGATTTGCGCGCAGGCGTTCCAGCAGTTTCTGATCGCGGCACATCAGCGCCGCTTGCTGAAGCCCCGCCAGGTTGAACGTCTTGCTCGCGCTGGTCAACGACAGCACCGTCTGCCCGGCGGCCAGGCGCAGCGCCGGCACGAACGCCGCGGGCGCAAAGACGAAATCCTCGTGAATCTCGTCCGACACCAGCGCCACCTCATAGCGCGCCAGCAGCGCCATGAGCGCGCGCAATTCTTCCTCCGTCCAGCAGCGGCCCACGGGATTGTGCGGGCTGCACAGCATCATCAGCCTGGCGCCCGCCTTGCAAGCGGCTTCCACCGACGCCAAATCCATCTCATAGCGTCCGCCCTCCAGCCGTCTCAGCGGGCAAGCCGCGACGCGGCGGCCGTTTTCCTCCACCGACCGGTAGAACGGCCCGTACACCGGCGGCTGGACGATGACGGCGTCGCCCGGCTCGGTCAGCGCCAGCACCGCCGCGCGCAGCCCGCTGATGACACAGGGCAGCATGATCTGCTCCTGCGGGCTTAAATCCAGCCCGTGCCGCCGCCGCATGAAGTCCAGCATCGCGCGGGTCGACTGGGCGGTCACCTCGGTATAGCCGTAGGCCGGATGCGCGGCCCGCCGCACCAGCGCGCGGGTCACCTCCTCGGGACAGGGGAAATCCATATCCGCCACCCACATGGGGTTCATCTCCCGGCCCAGGCGGGCTTCCAAGCCGTCCCACTTTTCGCACGCCGTGCCCCGACGGTTCAGATCTTGATCGAAAAACGCTTGGTCGTACATTATGCTCCCTGCCCTTTGCTTTCGTCTTTCAGCGGCGTTTGGCACCGAAGCACCCAATAGCCGCCCTTTTTGGCCGTGCAGTCCACCGCTCCAAAAAGCGTGGCCAGATACGTCATGGCAGACGCCGCGCCCTGCTGCTTGCGCATGACCAGCCAAAGCTGTCCGCCAGGCTTGAGATGCGCGGCGGCCTGGGCAAACAGCCGGTACATCACCGCTTTGCCCGCGCGGATGGGCGGGTTTTGCAAAATCCAGTCAAAGCGCTCTCCTTGCAGCATTTCATACCCGTCGCCCACGAGCGTGCGCGCGGTCACGCCGTTTTTTTTGGCGTTTTGCTCGGCCAGGGCACACGCGCGGGGATTGACATCCGCCATGGTGACGCTCAGGCCGGGCCAGCGCCTGCCCGCCGCCACGCCGATGGGCCCGTAACCGCAACCCATATCCAGCAGGTCGCCCGAAAGCTCCTGCGGCAGCGCGCTCAGCAGCTCCCAGGTGCCGCGATCCAGCTCTGTGCGCGAAAACACGCCGCTGTCCGTATCCAGCGCGACGTCGCATCCGCGATAGGAAAAGCTCACCCGGCCCGGCCTGCTGGCGCTTTGCGGCTGGGCGGAAAAGTAATGCTGCATCTTAACCTTCTCCCTTCGCACGGTCGTTGGCAGCGGCCCGCCTCAGCGCCTCCAGCTCCTGCGGGGTCAGCGGCCGAAAGCCGCCGGGCGGCAGCGTTTCGTCCAGTTCCAAAGGGCCGAAGGCGGCGCGGTGCAGCGCAAGCACCTCATGCCCGCACGCCTGAAACATGCGCTTGACCTGATGGAACCGCCCTTCGCACACGCGCACCAGCGCCACGCTCTGGGCGTCGTTAGCCTCCACAATGCCAAGCTCGGCAGGGCGCGCGGTAAAATCCTCCAGGGCTATGCCTCGGGCAAAGGCTTGCGCGTCCTCTTGCGTCAGACGGCCCGAAACCTGCGCCCGGTAACGCTTCCACACGCCTCGGTTCGGATCCAGCAGGGCATGGGCCAAGGCGCCATCGTTGGTGAGCAGCAAAAGCCCCGTCACGTCCTTGTCCAGCCGGCCCACGGGCAGCACCCGCCGGTGCAAAAGCGCGGGCGGCACCAGATCCATAACCGTTGGCGCCCGGCGATCCCGCGCGGCGGTGAGCACCCCGGCGGGCTTGTGGAACATATAGTACTGCCAGGCGCTCAGCGGCACCTCGCGGCCCTGAAGCGTTACCCGGTCATCCTGCGTAACCTTGCGGGCGGGGTCTTTGGCTGGCTCGCCGTTGACGCACACCTGCCCCATCCGCACCGCGCGCACAGCCTGGCTGCGGGTGCGCTCGCCGCTGAGGGACAGGTAGCGATCCAGCCGCCATGCGCTCATGACGCTGTGGAGGCCGTGTGCTTCACATCGCGCGTGGCAAAGGCAGCCGTAAGCGCGCGCCGCACGGGAAGCAGCGGCAGGTAGAACAGCACAAAGCTCAGCACCAGGGGCCATACCGCGCGGGTCGCGTCCAGGCCCATGGGGGTCTGTGCGATGAGCGCGCTGAGCATCGCGTCCGAAAGCCCGATCAGGCTATCCTTGAGCGCAATCCCCGCCGCCACCAGAAAGGGAACGAACAGCGCCAAATTGACCAGCGCCACCCCCAGCTGTCTCAGCCGGCGCCCCATCAGCCGCCGGCGGCGCTCCTTGCGCAAGTCATGTTCCTGCGCGGTGGCCAGCACCCACAGGTAGCGCGTGGCGCTGTTGCGCACCGCGCCATAGAGCCAGACCAGCAGGCCGATTCCCAGCGGAATCAGCGCCACGATTAGCCCTTCCACCACGCCGCCGTCGGGCACGTAGGCCACGAGGTTGATCACGTCCGTCATTCCTTTGCCCAGGGCGCCGAACAACTCGAAAAACGCGCCGACGTTCATGTCGCGCAAATAGGAATACCAAAAGAAATATCCAATGCCAAGGCACAGCGTGGGCAACCCCCACTTCATGACGTGCAGCGCATGCACGACGCCCTCGGCGATTTTCTCGCCGTAGAGGTGGGTGCTGAACGCGCGGGAAAAGGTGAAGTCCTCCAGGAGCGCCTCAGCGAAGGAAAAGCGCATGGGCAGCACAAAAAACACGTAGGCCAGCGGGCACAGAAGCGCCAGCCACCGCCAGGGCGAGCCGGCGGGGAACGCCCAAAGGCTCCAAAGCGGCAGCAGCGCCACCGCGCGAACGGCGACGGCGACGAAGGAATACACTAGCATCCGCAGGTACACGACCGGCGAGACGCGCACGGCCAGGGTTTTGTGCATGGAAACCCATCCTCTCCTCAAAAAGCAAAATGAAGTGCGCATACAAAGATATTATAGTGCATCCGGCCAGCGGTTGCAAGGCCAAACGCCGCCGGGGTTGCATCTGCCGATTTCTGTGGTATAATGTTGAGGAATTCCACTTCTTTTTTGGTTGTTTGCTGGGAGGCGGCCTTGTGACGTTACAAAGACCGGGCCTGAAAAAGGGGCTTCGCATCCTGCTTTGGGTTCTGACGGACGCGCTGCTGGTCAATGGGGCGCTCTTTATGGCCCAGGTGCTGCGTTACTCCGACAACATTTCTTACCAGTTTTTTTATAACTCCTTTCGCCTGGCGCCGGTAATGACGGCGCTATTCCTGTTTGTGTTCTGGGCGTGCGGGCTGTACCGCACCATGTGGCAGTACGCTTCGGCGCGGGATCTGGTGCGCCTGAGCGTTTCCACCCTGGCGGCCACGGTGCTGACCTATGCCTTTTCCCTGGCGGCCAACGCCTTTGTGCGGCCGCACAACCTGTTTTTGCTCCACCGGCTGGTCTACCTGCTGTTATGGATTCTTTCCACCTGCCTGGTGGCCTGCTCGCGGCTTTTGTACCGCACGATCTCCACGCGCGCTCGCATGGCGCGCACCTGGCACGCCAACGCGCGGCGGGTGATGGTCATTGGCGCGGGCTGGGCGGGGGCGAACGTGGTGCACGAAATGCAGCGTGGCAGCTACGGCCATTGCGTGCCGGTTTTGGTGGTGGACGACGACGCCGCCCGCAACGGCACCCGCATCAGCGGCGTACCGGTTTTGCGCGGAACAGGCAATATTCTCAAGCTGGCCAGCGATTTTCAGGTGGATGACATAATCATCGCCATCGCCACGCCTTGGGGCGACCTGAAAACCCTGATCGAAAAATGCATGGCCACGGGCTGCCGCGTGCGCCGCGTCCATCCGCCTCAGGAAATCCGGCCCGGCCCGGGGCAGCGGCATCAGGTGCGCGACATCAACATCAACGACCTTTTGGGCCGCCCTGAGGAGCAGCTGGACATGTCTTGCGCGGGGGATTTCTTCCGTGGCAAAACGGTGCTGATCACCGGCGGGGGAGGATCCATCGGAAGCGAGCTGTGCCGCCGGCTTCTGCCGCTTTCCCCGGAGCGCGTGGTGCTTTTGGACATCAGCGAAAACTACATGTACGACCTGTTTAACGACCTGTGCCGATCCTACGGCGACCCCCACGGGGAAACCCTGCGCTCGCGGCTGATCCTTTGCGTGGGCTCCGTGCAGGACACGGAGCGCTTGGAGGAAGTCTTTGGGCGCTATCAGCCGCAGGTGGTTTGCATGCCGCCGCGCACAAGCACGTCCCTCTGATGGAGGACTGCCCGGAGCAGGCGGTCAAAAACAACGTCCTGGGCACCTACCGTACCGCTTTGGCCGCCATGCGCCATGGCGCGGAGCGCTTTGTGCTCATCTCCACGGACAAGGCCGTCAACCCCACCAACGTCATGGGCGCCACCAAGCGCTTGGCGGAGATTGTGGTGGAGGGCCTCAACGCCCAGGGCTCCACGGCTTTTACCGCCGTGCGCTTTGGCAATGTGCTGGGCTCCCACGGAAGCGTCGTGCCCCTGTTTGAGCGTCAAATCCGTTCGGGCGGGCCGGTCACCTTGACGCACCCGGACATCATCCGCTACTTTATGACCATTCCCGAGGCCGCCAGCCTCGTGCTGCAGGCCGCTAGCATTGCCAAGGGCGGGGAGCGCTTCGTGCTGGACATGGGCAAGCCCGTGCGCATCAAGGAGCTGGCCGAGCGGATGATCCAGCTCTACGCGCCCGACGGGGCCAAGGTGGACATCGTTTACATCGGCCTGCGCCCCGGCGAAAAGCTCTATGAGGAGTTGCTGCTTTCCGGCGAAGACATGCGCAAAACGCAGCGGGAGAAGATTTTCGTCACCGAGCCGGAAACCGTCGCCCCGGAGGATGTGCAGCGCATGGTCGGCGAGGTGGAATCCTGCCTTGCCAAGCATGAGGACATGGTGGCCTGCCTGCGCCGACTGGTGCCGGAATTCCGCAGCGCCGAGGAAGTCAACCAGGCCGTGAGCAACTCTCAGGACGCCATGGAGCGGGCGCAATCATGCACGAGCGCCTGATGCGCCTGGCCCTGGAGGAAGCCGCGCAAGCGCTGGCCGAGGGCGAGGTGCCCGTGGGCGCGGTGATCGCCCGGGGGGACGAGGTGATCGCCCGGGCGCACAACCGCCGCGAACAGCTGCAAGACCCCACGGCGCACGCGGAGGTGCTGGCCATCCGGGAGGCCGCGCGGCGCACCGGCTCGCGCCGGCTCAGCGGGCTGACGCTATACGTCACGCTGGAGCCCTGCCCCATGTGCGCCGGGGCGATGGTGCTTTCCGGTCTGGAGCGGTGCTATTATGCCGCGCCGGATGTCAGGCAGGGCTGCGGAGGAAGCGTATACGCCCTCACCGACGATCCCGCCTTTTCTCACCGGCTGCCCTGCGTGGGGGGCGTAATGCAAGCGCAGGCCGAAGCGCTGCTCAAGCGCTTCTTCGAAACCCGCCGCGCCAAAGGAGAACCATGAAAACCATCGATCTGATCGTATCCGACCTGGACGACACCCTGCTCAACGGCGAGGGCGTCATCAGCCCCTTTACCGCCGAGGTTCTCCGCCGCGCCATCCAGCGCGGCATCCGCCTGGTGCCTGCCAGCGGCCGCACGATGGCCAGCATGCGGCCCATCGTGGAACCCCTGCACACCGGCATGCCTTATATCGGCGGCAATGGTTCGGAAATCATCAGCGCCGGGCATACCCTTTTGGAGCAGCTCACCCTGGATTTGGACACCGCGCGCGACATCTGCCGCCAGATGGCCCAAAGGGGTATTTACGCGCAGGTCTATGCCGGCGACACCTTTTACTATGGAGCCGAGTGCGAGGCGTCGCGCAAATACCGGCGCTCCTCGGGCATGCGCGGGGTCGCGGTGGGCGATTTGGCTGCGTTTTTGGATTTTCCCACACCCAAGGTGCTGTGCGTGGCCGAGCCCGAGGAAGTGGCGCGACTTCAGCCCCTGATGAACGAGCGCTACCGCGGCCGCGCCGCCTTTACCGTCAGCAAGCCCTACTTTCTGGAAGCGGAGCCGCCGGGGGCTTCCAAGGGCGAGGCGCTGCGCCGCCTGAGCCGCTACTTGCCCATTGACCCCGAGCGTACCCTGGCCTTTGGCGACAGCCTCAACGACCTCAGCCTCCTGGCCTTCACCCCGCACAGCGTGGCGGTGGAAAACGCCCGCCCGGAACTCAAGCAGGCCGCCGCCTACGTATGCGGCCCCAACACCCAGGACGGCCCGGCGCGCTTTGTGCTGGAGCATGTTCTCAACGACGCGGAATCGAGGTGACCGTCCCATGATCAACATCGCGGACTTTGCGGCGCAGCTCCACTTGGAACCCCTCTACGAAACCAAGCGCACCCAGATGGACATCACCGTAACGGATATCAATCGCCCCGGTTTGCAGCTTAGCGGCTTTTACGAGTACTTCGCCCACGAGCGGCCGCAGGTCATCGGCAAGGTGGAGATGACGTATCTGGAATCCCTGGACGCGGATAAGCGCCAGAGCGTTTTGGAAACCTACATGAGCTACCCCGTGCCCTGTATTGTGATTTGCTGGGGCATGACGCCGCCCCGGGAGTTGCTGGCTGTGGCCAAGGAGCGCGACATCCCCCTGTTTCAAAGCAAGCTGAAAACCACCAAGCTTTCCTTGCAGCTCATCATGTACCTCAACCGCGTGCTCGCGCCGCTCATCAAACGCCACGGCGTGTTGGTGGACGTGTACGGCGTGGGCGTGCTGCTGACCGGCGAAAGCGGCGTGGGCAAGAGCGAGGCGGCTTTGGAGCTTGTCAAGCGCGGGCATCGCCTGGCGGCCGACGACGTGGTGGACATCCGCCGCGTGGCTGACGACCGGCTCATCGGCGAGTCGCCGGAGATGGTGCGTCACTTCATGGAAATCCGCGGCATCGGCATCATCGACATCCGCGCGATGTACGGCGTGGGCTCCGTGATCCTGAGCAAGTCCATCGACATGGTCATCCACATGGAGCGCTGGGACTCCAACAAGGAATACGACCGGCTGGGCCTCACCGAGGAAACGGTGAGCATTTTGGGCGTCAAGGTGCCCTATCAGATCATGCCGGTAAAGCCGGGGCGCAACCTGGCCATCATCATCGAGGTGGCGGCGCGCAACTACAGCCTCAAGCGCATGGGCTACAGCGCCGCGCACGAGCTGGACCGCCGGCTCAACGAGCTGATCGCCCAAAGCGGCGACAAAGCTTAAATCGCATCATCCGGGCATGGCCCGACCATTTGAAGGAGGCATTTTTCCATGGCGCAAATGAGTGTGAAAGAACTCTACGACGCTTCGCCCGCGCAAAGCCTGAACCCGGTAACGGTGTCGGGCTGGGTGCGCACGGTGCGCGACAGTAAGCGTTTCGGCTTTATCGAGCTCAACGACGGCACGAGCTTTCGCAACTTGCAGCTCGTGCTGGAGGACGGCCTGACCGAAGATTTCGCCGCCGCGCTTCGCGTGACCCTGGGCAGCGCCGTGAGCGCCACGGGCGAGCTGGTGCCCACCCCGGGCATGAAACAGCCCTTCGAGCTCAAGGTTCGCACGCTGGAGGTGGTGGGCGCCTGCGCCCCGGACTTCCCGCTGCAAAAAAAGCGGCATTCCTTTGAGTTCCTGCGCACCATTGCCCACCTCAGGCCCCGTACCAACACCTTTTACGCGGTGTTTCGCATTCGCTCGCTGGCGGCGCAGTTTTTGCATGCTTTCTTCGCCGAGCGCGGCTTTGTGTATGTGCATACGCCCATCATCACCACCAGCGACTGCGAAGGCGCAGGCGAAATGTTTCAGGTCACCACCCTGCCCCTGGACCACCTGCCCCTGACCCCGGGCGGACAGCCGGACTATGCGCAGGACTTCTTCGGGCGTCAGGCCAGCCTGACCGTGAGCGGACAGCTGAACGTGGAAACTTTCTGCATGGCGTTTCGCAACGTGTATACCTTCGGCCCCACCTTCCGCGCCGAGAAAAGCTATACGCCCCGCCACGCCGCCGAGTTTTGGATGATCGAGCCGGAAATCGCCTTCGGCGACCTGTTTGACGATATGGCGCTGGCCGAGGATATGCTCAAATACGTCATCGGCCGCCTAATGGCCGAAGCGCCGGACGAAATGAACTTCCTGAACAGCTTTGTGGAAAAGGGGCTCATCGACAAGCTGCGCAACATCACCGACAGCCAATTCGCCAGCTGCACCTACACCGACGCCATCGACATCCTCAAAGCTTCCGGCCAGGAGTTTGAATACCCCGTGTCCTGGGGCATGGATTTGCAGACCGAGCACGAGCGCTACCTCAGCGAGAAACACTTCGGCAAGCCGGTGTTCGTATACAACTATCCCAAGGGAATCAAAGCCTTCTACATGCGCCTCAACGACGATGGGGAAACCGTGGCTGCCGTGGATTTGCTGGTACCCGGCGTGGGCGAGCTCATCGGCGGCAGCCAGAGGGAGGAACGCCTGGAAGTGCTGCGGCAGCGCATTGCCGAAACCGGCATGCGCGAAGAGGATTATCAGTTCTATCTGGATTTGCGGCGCTATGGCACCAACCCGCACGCAGGCTTTGGGCTGGGCTTTGAGCGGCTGATCATGTACGTTACCGGCATGCAGAACATCCGCGACGTGCTGCCTTTCCCCCGCACCACGGGCAGCGCGGAATACTGATTGGACAACCAACGAGCCCGCGCGACCACAGGTTGCGCGGGCTCGTTTTGTCCCAAGAAAATATGAGCTTCCCTGTTGCGCTACTCCATACGATCCATGGCGTCGAAATCGTCGTCCGCGGTCATGAACTCGCGGCTGCTCACGCGCTTGAGCGTGCGCTGCTTTTCCACGGCGTCGGACAGCAAATCCTTGACGCGCGCGGAATCCTTCACCAGTCGGATGTCGAATTCCGGGGTGGATTGATCGGCCGAGCAGCAATGAATGGTGCCCACGCCGAAAATGCGATCCAGAAGGCTGCGGTGGAGGGTGACATCCATGATGCGGTAGAGGCGCACTTCCTCCTCGTGCACGGACAGAAGGCCCGTGGAAACCAGCAGCTTTTCCTCGGTGAGCGTGTACTTGGTAAACGAAAGCGGCAGCCCAAAAATCGGTCGTTTGCGATCCGTCCACAAAACGTCGGCCATGGCCATTCCTCCCTTGCATGCTTCCATGGAACAATGGCATTGTACTTCGTCGCCGGGAAGCTGTCAACCGTTCAGCGCACGGCCATGCGTTTGAACGTGGCGCGAACCTGGCTTACAGCCATGACCACGGCGCAGATGACCAGATCCACAAAAACGAAGGAATTGTAGCTCAGCGAGTACACCAGCGGCGACAGGCCGCTGCCTTGCGCGTAGTCGGCAAAGAACACCACGCCGCTGAGCGTGTGGCACACAAAGCGGCCCACGCCCACCAGCGCGATACCCACCAACCAGCCGTAACGATCCGGCAGCTTGCGCGCCAGGCCCGCCAGCGCGATGGCGCCAAACGCCAGGGGATAATCCAGCACAGCCTGCACCGCGCCCACGATATAGGGATCCTGAATCATCTGCAAAAAGCCGTAGGCGATGCCCACCGCCAGGCCGGGCACGGCGCCGTAGCCATAGGCGAAGGCAATCAGGGGCAGCAGCGAAGCCGCCGTTACCGCGCCGCCCTGAGGCAAGTCAAAGATCTTGATATAGCTCAGCACAAAGGACAGCGCCAGGCAGATGGCGGCGTTGGAGAGCATGCGGGCCGTCCAGCGCTGCTTGGATACCCAGAACGCCAGGAAGATCGCCGCCAGCGCGACCAGGACGCCCAGGAGAATCCAGCCGGTAAGGTTGATGCTTTGGAATTCCGTTGTCATGGGGGAGCCACTCCTTCTTTTGAATCTTGAACCTCTGGCCGCCCTAACGGAAAAGCCGCCGCCTTCCTCAGGCAGCGGCGATGAAAACACGTGCGTTTTCGGTGCGTCTCGCTTCCCTACGGTAGGATTGCCTACATCAGGTTCAAAGGGACAGGCCCGAAGGCCATCTCAGCATTTCTGCGCCCCTAGCGGTCATAGCGTTCGGTGACATTATAGCACGGGCGCGGCGTTTGTCAATACGCCGTTTTGGTGGTACAATGGCGCGGGAGGCGAAGGCGATGGGCACGTGTTACGTGGTGGGCGCGGGCGAGTTTACCGCGCGGGGTTTTGAGCCCGGGCCGGAGGATTTTGTCATTGCGGCGGACGGCGGGTGGAACGCGCTGGCGTCCCTGGGCGTGAATCCGCAGCTGCTGGTGGGCGATTTTGACTCATTGATGGGCGCGCCGCCTACCGGGATCGCGGTGGAGCGCCTGCCCGTGGAAAAGGACGATACGGACACCGGCGCGGCGCTCAAGCGCGGATGGCGGCTTGGGTATCGCGCTTTTGCGCTGTATGGGTGCGGCGGCGGACGGGTGGATCATCTTTTGGCCAATTTGCAATGCCTGGCGCGCCTGAGCGCCTTGGGCGCCACGGCGCGCCTGGCCGCCCGCGATTACGACGCTTACGCCGTGACCGACGGCACGCTGCGCCTTCCCCTGTGCCCCGCGGGGACGGTGGTCAGCGTGTTTTGCCACGGCGCGCCCGCGCGCGGCGTGACCCTCACGGGCCTGCGCTATCCCCTGAGCGGCGCCACCTTAACCCCCGACCATCCCCTGGGGGTCAGCAACGAGGTTCTTTCGTCCCGGGAGGCGGCCACGGTGCGGGTGGAGCACGGCACGCTGCTGGTGGTGCATCAGATCCCCCCTTGCAATCCGCCGCCGGATGCGGTAAGATGAATATCCCCCGAATGATGAAAGGAGCCAACTGCTATGACCCAAGAACGCAAAACCTTGCAGGAAATGACCGAGAACGTCGAAAAGGCCAAGCGCGACCGCAAAAACTGGGTGGCCTTCGTGGAAAGCGACGTTGTCAACTTCCTCTCCCTCAACGAAATTGAAAAGATGACCATCGACGACGGTGCGGGCAACAAGGCCAAGCTCACCCGGCGCAAGGACGGCAGCGTGTACGTGGAGTGCACCAGCTCCAACGTGCTCTGAGCCACCCGGCGGCCCGCGAGGAGGAAACGGCATGTATCACTTTTTCGCGTATCTGGACCGCCTCAAGCTCATCCGCCGCTGGGGGCTGATGCGCAACACGGTGCCGGAAAACGACATGGAGCACAGCATGCAGACCGCGTTGATCGCCCACGGTCTGGCGGTGCTGGGCAAGACGCGCTATCAGCGCAACATTGACCCCGAGCGGGTGGTCGTGCTGGCATTGTACCACGACGTGAGCGAAGTTATCACCGGCGACCTGCCCACCACCGTCAAATACCGCACCCCAGGCATCCAGGACGCTTACCACGACCTGGAGGCCAACGCCCGGCGCCAGTTGGTGGACATGCTGCCCCAGGATATGCGCGACGCCTTCGCCACCTACGTCGACCCGGACGAGCGCACCTACGAATGGCGGCTGGTCAAGGCTGCCGACCGTATCAGCGCTTACCTTAAGTGCGTCGAAGAGGAAAAAATGGGCAACCGCGATTTCGCGCAGGCCAAGATCACCATCCAAAACAGCATCAATCAAAACACGCTGCCGGAGGTTCATGAGTTTGTGCGCGAGTTTGTGCCCAGCTTCAGCCTCTCGCCCGACGAGCTGAGCCGTCTCTAAAAGGCCAAGAAGCCCCAAAGGGCTTCTTGCAGCTTATCGAAAAAGCCCGCCGTTGGCGGGCTTTTCCGACAGTTTGCGCCCTTTCCCTCTCGCCCCCTTGGGGCTTCCCGGGCGGGAAACGGCGTAAGGGAACCTTGCTACGCCAGGCTTCCGAATCCGCCGCGCATGCCGCCGGATTCGCAATGCCCTTCGGTGGGCTGCGGCCCACCCAACCTCCTGGAAGGGTTTCTGGACGGCCTGCGGTATGCGCGGGCCTTTTTAGGCTTCAACCGTTTCTTCAATGCCAAGAATATAATCGGCGCTTACGTGGTAAAAGCCGCATAACGTAACCAAGTGGCGAATGGGCATCTCGTTGACGCCATTTTCGTATCGGGAATACACCTGCTGCGTCGTACCAAGGATCATGGCGATGTCGGACTGCTTGAGATCGCGGCTCTCACGGAGCTTGCGAAGCATCTCGTGGTAGGTCTTCATCTGTGCTCACCCCCTAGCAAGATATGCAGTTTTTCTCTCTGGTTTTATTATAAAATGAAACGACGAGGCTTGCAAGCATTTCCCATGAAAAAAACTTTTGGTTGTGATTTTGGGACTGATTGTCGCGCAAAAAAAGCCCCTGCCTTTCGCAAGGGCTTCAAAAAATCTTACCGGGAAGTTTGCTGGGCCGCAGTCCTCCGAAGGGCATTGCGAATCCGGCGGCATGCGCGGCGGATTCGGAAGCCTTGCCCTTGCACGTTTACCCGGCCGCGCCTCAGGCGCAGGGAAAACGTGTTTTGGCAGAGAAAGCGGACGGCGCAAATCTGCCGAAGCCCCTGCCTTTCGCAAGGGCCGTCAATCCAGTATCTCCACGCGCACGCCCGGCAGCAGCGCGCTGAGGGTTTGGGCGATGCCTGCGGCGTTTTCGCCGCTGCCCATGATGATGCGTTGCGCGCTGCAACTCAAGGCGTAATCGGCGATGGCGTTGACCGGCACGTTGGAGGTAAGCACGCACATTTCCGCGCCGGCTTCACCGGACAGCGCATAGAGATGATCCAGCGCGCGGGCATTGATGACCGGCTCGCCTATGGGCGCCGCGTCCGGATTGGCCACATGCAAAACCCGAAGCGGCACATGGGCGATCAACGCCTGATCCGCGCCCGCGCGGATGAGGCGTGCGCAGGCGTATTGAAGCGTAACCAGCACCAAAATGGGCTGTGCCATCAGCATCCCCCCCCTTGCAGCACGGCAGCCGTTATGCCGGCTCGATGGAAGAAATCAGCTTATCGTTGCTCAGCACCGTCACCCGCGTTCCCAGAGGATACGTCAGGGCGGGCTTCAAGGCATCGTAGTAAAAAAGGCGGTCATCCTCTGGGTCGTCGCGGTCGCCGATGTTGAGCATCAGGGCGTGGCATTCCAGCCCGTCATGATCGCTCAAATCGGGCGAAATGGATTTTAGCACCCCCGTGGTCGTGCGCATGCGGCCGTGAAGCATATAGTTGACGTGCGTACGATAGACCCAAGCAGGCCGCACATAAACGCCAAACAGGAACAGAAAGTAACCGCCGCCCAACACGGTCAGCGCCGCGGTGAGCATCCACAGGGTGTCGCTGCGCTGCATGCGCCCCCAAACAAACACGCCTACCGCCGCCGCCAGGATCACGACGGCGGGCACAACGGCGATTGCGATGCGGCGTTTGAGCTTGGCGCGGATGGCGTCAAGATCGGCCTGGGTATACAAGCTCACGACTCCCGACTCCTCGCGCCAATGCGCTGCATGAGCTTGATGGTGACAAAGAACAGCGCCAACACCAAAAACACGCCGCATAAACCCATGGCTGTCACCAACAGGCCCTTGGTCATCAAAGGAAGCGCCGTCAGCGAGGAAACCGCCGCTTCGGTGGAGATTAACAGGGTTTTCATTTTGCACCTTCCTTCCAAACGTCCGAGCTTACCACGCGCCGCCCAGCATCATGCTGACCAGCGAAATCACCATGCCGCCCGCCACGATGGAGCCCAACTGCCCGGACACGTTGGCGCTGATGGACTGCATGAGAATGAAGTTGTAGGGGTCTTCCTCCTTGGCCAGCTTTTGCACCACGCGGGCGCTCATGGGAAAGGCGGAAATGCCGGCCGCGCCGACCATGGGATTGATTTTCTTTTTGCGAAACACGTTGAGCAGCTTGGCAAACAGCACGCCGCCCGCGGTGTCAAAGATGAAGGCAAACAGCCCCAGGCCCATGATCAGCAGCGTATCCAGACGCAGGAACTTGTCCGCCACCATCGTGCCGCCGATGGTGATGCCAAGCAGGATGGTCACCAGGCTGGCCAGCTCGTTTTGGGCGGTTTTGCTCAGGCGTTCCAGCACGCCGCACTCGCGGATGAGGTTGCCAAACATCAGGCTGCCCACCAGCGGGGCGCTCATGGGCACGATGACGCCGGCCACCACCGTGACGATGATGGGGAAGAGGATGAGGGCGAGCTTGGAGGCGCGCTGCTCGTTGTAATCCATGCGAATCGTGCGCTCTTTATGAGTGGTCAGCGCGCGGATGACCGGCGGCTGGATGACCGGCACCAGCGACATGTAGCTGT
Source organism: Candidatus Limiplasma stercoravium (assembly GCA_018715175.1). GTDB lineage: Bacteria > Bacillota > Clostridia > Christensenellales > Aristaeellaceae > Limiplasma > Limiplasma stercoravium. Next base: position 791 of record DVME01000069.1, on the reverse strand, counting down.
AGGCGGCCACGCTGATGGGGGCCATGTAGTCCTTGAGGTTGAAATAGTTGGCCACATACAGGGTGGTGGGGCCGTCCGCGGCGCCGATGATACCCATGGCGGCGGCCAGGCGCAGGATCAGCCCGTCATTGCCGGCGGTTTCCGGCAGCACCGCGGGGATGAGCGCCAGGGATACCAAAAACGTCGCAAAGATGCCAAACTGCGCCGCCGCGCCAAAGAAGATCATGCTGGGGTCCTTGAGCAGGGGCGAGAAGTCGATCATCGCGCCCACGGCGATGAAAATCAGAATAGGGAACAGCTCGTTGGCGATGCCGGCGTTGAACAACACGCTTAGAAAGCCGCCCTCGCCCAGCACGCTGGCCGCCATGCCGCCGGCGGCGTCCATCACGGGGGGCAGGTTGGCCAAAATGGAACCAAAGCCGATGGGCAAAAGAAGCGTGGGCTCATAATCCTTTTTGATGGCCAGGTAAATCAGGATGCCTGCAATGACAAACATAGCCAGCGTTTTGGCACCGTCTGCGGAAAACAGATAGATGACTCCCGCAAACAGCTCCTTGAGGATCGCCGCGATATCCAATACCCTTTCCTCCTTTACGAGTCGGTCGTCTTCGTAGGCTCCATTATAGCATACCCATACGGGGAAAGTAAACCAAAAAGTGTCCTCCGCTAAGAGGACGCTTCAGCTTGTCGAAAAAGTCCGCCTGCGGCGGCCTTTTGCGCCAAAACACGTTTCCCCTGCGCCTTCGGCGCGGCCGGGGAAACGTGCAAGGAAACCTGGCTTGGCAAGGCTT
>DVME01000068.1 GCA_018715175.1 Candidatus Limiplasma stercoravium | reverse complement strand
GCCAACGCCGACGCCAACACCAACGCCGACACCAACGCCGACGCCTACGCCAACGCCGACACCTATACCGACGCCTGCATCCACAGCAACGCCCGTACCTACAGAGAACAATGTTCCAGAGTTACCAATGGTGAAACCTAGTGATGAATCCATTCAGACGGCACCGCCTGTTGCGACAAAGCCTCCAGACGTAACGCCGGGGGATTTAATGGAAGAATTACCCAACAATGCGAATGATCATTCCTCTGGTTTTGAGTGAGGCGTTTTGCTTTCTAAATGAGCGAAAAGAAAATCAAGCGCATATACGGCATAGCTACAAGCAACGACACGAAAAACGTTTGCTGTCGGCAAGGCGTGTCATATCTATCGCTCGTGGTCGTTAAGTTGTAAGAAGAATTTGATTAGTTTGCCTTTTTCATTTTGCTATTTGTAGCGATACAAGGCTTAGGGTTTCATCTTTATTTACGCTTTTCTCTTTTCGACTCAACCAAGTATAAAGGGAAAGCTAGTGATGGATTTTGAGGAATGATTATTCTCGCTTGGATTTGGAAACAGCAAAATCCAACCGAAAAGAAACCGTACTGCGCTGAATAAGCCTTTATTTGTTGACAAGGTTCTCCCCATCCATCGCCCGGCGGGATTCGCCGTCGCGCGCCTCCAAAACCGCCGCCGCGCCCAGCGACAGCACCAGCGCAATTTCGCGGCTGTAAAAAACCGTGCCCAGCAGCGCACAAAAGAACAGCGCCACGGCGGACAGGCAAAGCTGCGCCCGGTACGGGCATTGCCGGACGCCGCGCAGCAGCCCGCGCCCCATCAACGCCGCCATGCCGCCCAAAACCGCGGTTCCCAGTACCCCCATGCCCGAGAGCAAATCCAGGATTTCGCTGTGCAGGCTGAGGGATTTGGACGAAGAAAACATCGAGCCCACCAGCGGCGAGGCCGTAAAGCCGTCCAGCGCCGTGAGGTAATAGCCAAGGCGCGCGGCTTCGTCCACGGTTTCGCCGCGCAAGGCCAACAAAAGCTGCTCAAAGCTGAAGGCGAAGTTCGTAAGCCCCAGTTGGGCGCAAAGGCTGGCCGCCAGGCTGACCAAGGGTTGGATGAACACCGCCGCCAACACCAGCGGCGCCGCGCCCAGCAACAGCGACCGCCCCAAGCCGCACTTTTCGCGCGACAGGCGCCGAATCAGAAGCGCCAGCAGCTCCACCGCCGTGATCGCCGCCGCGAACAGCATCGCATAGGTGTATTGTGACAGGAGGATCACCGCGAGCTGACACACGAAAAAAACCAAAAATCCAATGCGCGCCCAGCCGCGGGTACGCCCGGCGCCGATGAGCGTCAACGGCAGCGCCACCACCGTTGCGTAAATGAAGTCGCTCCCGCCGATGTTGCGCAGCATCAGCTCTTCCAGGTATGCCTCGCGGCCTTCGCCCGCATAGCCCAACGACCGCGAATAGGCGTACACCCGGCCGCCGCGCAGCATGCCTTCTATCAGCCAGCCGATGGTCGTCAGCGTCGTAAGGGCCATCGCGCCCAGCAGCACCCATCCGGCCCAGCGCCAAAGCCGCGCGTCCCCGCGCATGCGGGCATAGGCGCAGTAGATCAGCGGGTACCAAAACATCCCCTGCTGCGCATAAAACCCCCAGAAAACGCCGCCGCGCTGCAAAAAGAACCGAAGGGCCAGGGGAACGAGCGCGGCGCAGGCGCCGGCTAAGACAAACCAGCGCCAATGCCGGCGCAAAAACGGCGTGTCCAGCGCCACGCCGAGCACAAACACCGCCACCGCCGCGGCGCCGGTGAGAGCGCCGCCGGTGGTCTGCACGGCGGGCAGAACCAGCCAGAGGATGTATATCAGCATGGAGTAACGCACCAAGCCCGCCGAGAGCGGCGAAGCCTTGGAAAGTGATTGGGCGTTCATCATTCGTACCGCCTTTCCGATGGTCAGCCCCGGTCGCATCCGCCTGCGCAGGAGAGGGCTTCCAGCACGTCGTAGCGCTCCTGCGCGTCTGCCAGCAGCGCCCGGGCCTGCTGAGGATCGCATACGCGGGCGGCGCGAATTACGCGCCCCGCCAGGCGCACGGCGCATTCCTGCACGCCGGCAAGCCCCGGAGCGGGCCGAAACACCGGCGCCTGACCTGTTTGGCCCGAAAGCGCCATGGCCGTCATCAATAGCCGGCTCAGCCGGTCTTGGCCGCAGGACGGCCGCGGCGCAGCCACCGGGCGGCAGCCGCTGTCGGCCAGCATTCGCGCCAGCTCGTGCTCGGTCAGCGCCGCGCCGTCACGCTGCGCCGCACAGCCCACCACCCGCACGCATCCGCGCGGCGCGCGCAGCATCCTTCGCGCCCGCGCGCCCGTCCAAAGCCCGTTCACCCGCGCGCCCCACCGGGGGCACAGATCCATGACGTAGGGCCGGCGGCCGCGGCGCAGCCCCCGCAGCAGCTTGCGCGCCTCGCGCGCCACGCTGCCGTCCGCCGCCACGCGCAGCCCCCGCGCGCCCAAATTTCGCACCGATTGCTCCAACGCCTGCGCGCTCAGGCCGAAACGCTCCATCAGCCGCGCCTGCGCCTCCGGCGAAAGACAGAGACGAACGCCTGCGAGTTCTTCCTTGCGCATGCCGGGGCTCCTTTCAAAAGCGGGATGCTCCTACTATGTCCATCCCGCCGCCCGGTGAAACCGCTTATTCCAGCGCCTCGCCCCGATCCAGCCGGTCGATCATCCCCACGCGCCGGGCGTGGCGCTCGCCTTCAAAGGCCGTCATCAGCCATATGCGCACGATGTCCTTGGCCAATTCGCTGCCCAGCACGCGCGCGCCCAGGGCCAGCATGTTGGCGTCGTTGTGCAGCCGGCTCATCTTGGCCGAATAGGTGTCCGTGCAGGTCACGCAGCGGATGCCATGCACCTTCCCCGCCGCCATGCCAATGCCGACCCCCGTGCCGCACATCACGATGCCGCGCTCGCATTGTCCGCTGGCCACGGCGCGCGCCGCCCGCGCTCCGTAGAGAGGATAATCCACGCTTTCGCGGGTGTGCGTGCCAAAATCCGTGTAGGGAATCCCCAGCTCCTCCAGCACGGCGATAACATGGGGCTTGAGGTCGATGCCGGCGTGGTCGCAGGCGATGGCGATCATGATTTACGCGCCTCCTTGGGTGCTTTTTCCCCATTATATCACCTTTGCGCCCGCCGGACAACCGCGGGCATGCGGCGCTTCGCTGCGGCATATCCTGTGCTACCGCGCCGCAAGCAAAGGGGGGGGAACCGCATGCCAACGCGCCGTGCCGGGCTGCTGACGTCGCTGCTGCTTACCGCCGCGCTGTTGTGCGCCATGCCGGGGCTCCTGGCGTCGATGGAGCAGGCGCCCAGCCGCGCGGCGCCGCCGCTCATGCCGGCGCGCGCGCGCACGCTGACGGTGTGGCTGCTGCCGGAGGGCCCGAACGATCAAAAGTGGCTGCGCCAGACAATTGCCGCGTTTGAGAAGGCGCGCGAGGGGGCGCGCGTGTTCCTGCGCTCCGTCTCCCAGGAGGAGCTATACGCGCCCGAAGCCGTCTTGCCGGACGCGGTGCTGTTTGGCACGGGGGGCATCGCCATGCCGCAGGACTGCCTGCTGCCCCTGGATGCGCTGGAAGGCGGCGTGAGCGCGGAGGAAAGCGGCGGGGTGCGCTATGCCATGGCGCTGTGGACGGAGCCCAACGTGCTTTGCGTGCCGAAGGCCTGGCTGGAGGATGGGGAAGCGCCGCTGACGGTCGACGACCTGCCCTGGCGGGCGCTGTTGAGCAGCGGGGCGCTGGAAAAACCCTCCGGCGTGGCGCTGCAACAATTGCTGTACGCCTGCCCTGCGTCGTTGCGAGGCGAATTGATCGCCGCCTTTGACGAAAAGGCGCAAGCCACGCCCACGCCTCTGCCGACGGCGAAGGGGGCGGTGTCGCTGCCCAAGGGCCAAGGCGCCACGCCGCCGCCTGTGAAGGGCCAAGCGACGGTGCGCACGCTTGCGCAATACCTGGCGGATTCGGAGGAATACGCGGCCTGCGCGCTGGCGCCGGCCGTCAGCGACCGCACGCGCTACCTGGGTTTGTGCCGCGATAGCGACGACGCGCGCGCCTTTGCCGCGTTTTTGCTCGAGCAGGCGCAGGGCGCGATGGCGCAAGGGCTGATGCCCCTGGCGCCGGACGAGTCGCAGGCGCCCAACGCGCTCGCCGCAGAGCTCGCGCGCCTCTTCAGCGGGGGCACGGCGCAGCCCAACGCCTTTGCGCACACCCGTCAGGAGCTTCTGGCTTTATGTGAAGACGCGTTCGAGCGGGGAGAAAATCCGGTGGAAACGCTGCTGTGCCTGCGCTGAGAGTATAAATCCCGCGCGCTCTTCCATACTAGCACTGTATTCAAAATCCTTCGGAGGCGATGAGCATGACCCAAACACCCACCATCCAACACCGAGGAGGCTGGCGGCAGGAGGAGACCGACATTTTGTTTTCCGCCGTAAAGGAAGCGGCCGAGGCGGGCCGTCCCTTGCGCGACGTGTTCGCGGCCGTGGGCGAACGGCTGCAGCGCAAGCCCAACAGCATCCGCAACTACTACTATGCCCGCGTGCGCGAGGAACCTTGTCTGGCCGCGCGGCAGACGCCGTTTCGGGCCTTTACGCCCCAGGAGCTGGATATGCTGCTGCGCCATGTGCTCATCGGCCGCGGCGAGGGGCGCAGCGTGCGGGCGTGCGTGGCGCAGCTGGCCCAGGGCGATCGCGCGGGGATGCTGCGTTACCAAAACAAGTACCGTTCCATCCTCAAAAACAAGCCCGACATGCTCAATGCCGTGGCCCAAGAGCTTCGGGCCGAAGGACTGCCCTGCCCGGATAACGCTACCTGCTGCCGCCGTTATGAGAGGGCGGCCAAGGGAACGCGGGGGTTGGAGCGGCTGGAGGCGCATATGGACGCGCCGGGGATGCGCAAGCTGCTGGACGGGCTGACGGAGCTCTTGGAACGCCCGGCGGCGCCAGCTGAGCCCGACATGGTGCCTTATGCGAAGTGGGCGGAAGCGCGGCGGGAGGCCGACCGTCTGCGCGTGGAAAACGACCTGCTCAAGATGGCCCTGGAGGACGCGCGGCAACCTCAGCCCGAGGCCTAAGAAAAACAAGCCCCTTTGCGGGGCTTGCAGCATGTCGTAAAAGTCCGCTTGCGGCGGTCTTTTGCGCCAAAACACATTTCCCCTGCGCCTATGGCGCGGCCGGGGAAACGGCGTAAGAAAACCTTGCTTGGCAAGGCTTCCGAACCCACCGCGCATGTTGCTGGGTTCGGAATACCCTTCGGAGGGCTGCGGCCCTCCGAACTTCTTGGAAGGGGTTTTGCGTCAGGATCATATCACCGTGGCGGCGACGGCAGAACCTACCAGGTTGGCCTCCGGGGTGCTCAGCACCCGGCAGAAATACCCTCTCTGATTCTGCGTATAGTGAATCAGGTGCGCGAGGATTTTTTGGCGGAAGAGATGGTTTTTCATGTAGGTGGTGCCTTCCACGGCCACGCACACAGGCATCAGGGGATCCACGCCCGTGCCGGTAGCCCGCATGATGGCGGTGAGGTTCATCACCGCAAGCTTGGCCGCGCGTTCCAGCAGCGCGTCGGCCAGCTGATACAGCGCCAGCGCGTCCTGCGGCGTCGCCGCCAGGTCCCGGATTCGGCCCGGATGGGCGGGCATGGCCATGAACGCGCTGATGTCCACCGCGCTAATGCCCTCGCCGGCCGCGGCCAGGCGCTCCTGCGTCCCGGAGGAAAAGCATCCCGCGCGGTTGGCGCATTGCAGCAGCGCGTCGAAAAGCGGCCCCTGGTACGCGCCGGAAACCATTTTCTCCATCAGATTCTGCGTGGAGACCTTCGCTCCGTGGCTGAGCAGCACGTCGGCTTGCGTAAGCCGCATGGCGCCAAACGCGCCCGCCTCCATGTTGATGATGCTTTTCCCGGGCTTGCGGCACAGGTTTGGCTCCTTGGTGATGCGCTCGTTGTTTTCCAGATAGCAACAGTTGGTGCCCGTGCCCAGGATCATGCCGATAAAGCCGCTGAAGCAGGACGCCGGGTGCTCGGCCAAAGCGCCCAGCAGCGCGGCCACGGTGTCGTTGAGGATGACCACGCGCTGATGGCAAGGCGCGCCCAGCGTTGCCAGCGCGTCACGCAGGCCCTGGGCCACCAACGCGCCTTCGATGTTGTCAACGGTGATTTCCTTATCCAGGTAGAGGATTTCCCCGTCGTAATCCGGCCGGATGCGGCAGGGAAAAGAAAAGCAAAAGCCGATGCGGTCGCTCTGGCCGGCCACCGGCGCCACCGCCTTGGCCAGCTCCAAAAAAAACGCCTCGCGTTCCAGGGGTTTGGCCTTGCCGGGCATGGGCTGAACGTGATGGTACAGCGTTTGCGGCTTTTGGCCGGGCGCCAGCCGCAGCAAGGACACGCGAAGATTGGTGCCTCCAGCGTCCATGACGATTACGTCGCGCGCTTCCTGCGCGCCGCCCTCCACGCCCAGGTAGGCGGGCAGCATGGGCATGCTGCTGGGCTGACCGGCCAGGCCCTTTTGCATATGGTCCAGGAACGCCTCTTCCACGGGCGCCATTTCCTCCCAGGTTTGAAGGAAACCCAGTTCGCTCAAAAAACCGCTGATGGTCTGCATGTGGCCCCACTCCTTTGTCATGGTGTACCTGATAGGTCTATTATACCATGTACCGCGCGGCGCGCAAGGCCGTCCAAACGATTTGCCCACAAATTCAAAATCAAAAGAAAACGAAAGAAATAAGATAAAATATTTTGATTTCGTTAAAATGCGCAGGGTCATTTGGTTGCGGCGCGCGCTATATTGACCTTCTTTGACCATCATGACGCTTCGGGCATTATTGACTTTCTTTGACCTTCATGTTATACTCATACCGTGCTCAGGAGGAAAGACCCCCGGGGCCACACCCCAAAACCAACATCATCGCGGCCTCGGCCGCCATTAAGGAGGATGTCTTATGTATACCATGGTTCCGTTCCGTCGTGTGATGAACAATGCTTTTGCGCCGCTGTTTAACGACCACTTGATGCGCGAGTTTTTCGATATGCCGGCCATGCCTGAAATGCGCGTGGATGTGCGCGAAAACGAAAACGGCTATCTGCTGGAAGCGGATCTGCCGGGCATGAAGAAGGAGAATATCGACATCAGCGTCAACGACGGCGTACTCACCATCGCCGCGGACATGAACAGCGAAAAGAAGGACGAGCGCAAGGGCTACGTATGCAGCGAGCGCCGCTGCGGACGGGTGGAGCGTTCCTTTAACCTGGAGGGCATCGACGTCAGCGGCATCACCGCCGATTACCGCGACGGCGTGCTGATGGTAAACCTGCCCAAGGAAAAGGCAGAGGAAAAGAAGAACGGCTTTAAGATCGCCATCGGCGGCGACACGCCCAAGCTCAACGGGTAACCCAGCGCTAGCCAAAGCGATGGTTGTTAAAAAAGGCCGCCAACGGCGGCCTTTTTTAACAGGTTTGCGCCGTTTCCCTCTCACCCCTTTGGGGCTTCCCGGGCGGGAAACGGCGTAAGGAAACCTTGCTGGGTAAGCCTTCCGAATCCGCCGCGCAGGTCGCTGGATTCGCAATCCCCTTCAAAGGGCCGCGGCCCGACAAACCTTCTAAAAAGCTCTTGACAGTCTGAGGCCAGGTTTTCAAAACCTGGCCTCGCTGATGTGTGAACGGTCTGCGCCGCCATCGTCTGATGGCGGCTTTTCCGTTTCGGCAGGTCTCCATTCGGCCGCAAAGCTGGCGCATGGCCAAAGCCGGGCGGCCTAAAAAATCGGCTGGAAGCAGAAGATTTTTCGCATTTTTGTGGTATAGTAGAATCAACTACGGCGCGGGAGGATCTTTGCTATGGTGAAACGTCGGGTTTCCTTCTAAACGATAGAAGGAAATACCGCTTATCCTTCTATCGTTTTCGGGAAACGAAACAGATAGAAAGGATTATTGAAATGAAAAGGTATCAGCGAAAAAACGGCGCCTATTATCTAGGGGCTTTGGTTTTTATACTCATCAGCACGGTTTTTGCGGTTGCGCTGCAATTCTTCAAAGGCGATGTTCTGGACGCCGCAATCGCTGGCGATGCGGGGACGACGCTCAAATATGCTGTCCTGTTGATGGGGTTTATTCTTGGCGAAGTGCTGTTCTACTACGGTTATAAGCGGCTTGGCGCAAGGTTTTCTGTGGGATGCACGAGGCTTTTGAAACGCGATATCTTTGAGAGCATCCTTTGGCAGAGCTATGTCGCTTATAAAGAAAAGCAGCAGGGAGAGTATGTGGCAAAATACACCAACGAAGCCGATATGATAAAAGCCCGCTATTTTCAAATGCTGCCCCTGTTTTGGGAAATCCTGCTGAGAATTATTTTTGTAAGCTTTGCCTTGTTTGTTTTGGATTGGCGAATCGCCTTGGTTACGATTTTGCTTTTGACCACGCCGCTTTATATTCCGAAACTCATCGAGAAACGCCTGCAAAAGGCGCAAACGGAGTATTTGAAGGCGGTTGAAGACAATCTGGCGAAAGTGAACGACTGGTTCAGCGGTTTTGAAATCATCAAAAACCATTCCATCGAGCGGCAAATCCTTTTGAGGTTCGATCAATCCAATACGCTCACCATGGACAAACTTCTCCGCGATATGGTTTTGGGAGCGACGGCGCAGCTGTTGACGACGCTGATTTCTTACCTGTCGTATTTCATCGTCCTTGCGTGCTCGACGTGGCTTGTCCTGTCGGGAGAGTTTTCGGCCGGCGATTTTTTCGTGGCGATCGGGATGATCGACCAGCTTTCCTATCCGCTCATCTCCTTGGCGGAGATCGTCCGGCAGTTCGTGGCCATCAGGCCGTCCTGCCTGGCGATGGAGCGGTTTGTCTTTCGCAGCCACGCCGGTGCGCATGCCAAATCCCTGCCCGGCATCGACAAAGAAATCTGCTATCACAGCGTTTCTTTTGGGTATACCGATGACCGGCCGCTTTTGCAAAACTTTAGCTTCAGGGCGGAAAAAGGCAAAAAGTATTTGATGAAGGGGCCCAGCGGCTGTGGAAAAACAACCGCCGTCAATTTGCTTTTGCGCTATTATGATGTGACAAGCGGCGAAATCACGATGGACGGAGTGCCCATTACCGAATACGACACCACCTATCCGGCGATGACCGTTGTCAGGCAAGAGGCGGTTTTGTTCCACGACACGCTGAGAAATAACTTGACAATGTATTGCGATATGAGCGATGAAAAGCTCATCAGGATGCTGCAAAGCCTCGGCCTTGACCGGTTTGCCAATTTGCAGTCGCTGAATCGCGTCATCACGGAAAACGGCGCAAACCTTTCCGGCGGTGAGAAAAAACGAATCTGCCTGGCGCGGGCGCTGCTGCGCGACACCAGCGTTTTGATCCTTGACGAGCCGCTTGCGAACCTCGATGAAAGCACGGCCCAAAAGATTGAAGATTTGCTGTTGTCCATTTCGGGGAAGCTCCTGTTTGTCGTGTCGCATCAGTTTTCAGAGGAAAAGCTGTGCCTGTTTGACGATGTCATCGCGCTGGGAGCGCGGTAAAAAAACGCATCCAAAAAGCCAATGGCTTGCAAGGGCTTTGCGTACGCCATTGGCTTTTGGGAGCGCTGCGCCCGGCGGATACCGCCGGGCGCTTTGCTGCGTCACTCCTTGGGGATGATGACAATGCGGCCTTCGCCGTAGGGCTCCGCGTAGGCGTCGCCCACAACGCCGCCCAGGGTCTCGGTGATGTAGGTGATGAGCACCTGGTTGTCCAGCATGACGTCCTCCAGGATCAGCGGATCGTCCACAAACATGTTAAAGCCGTCGCCGCCGTTTTTGAGCATGTAGTTATGGGACGCCAGCGTGTAGGTGGCTTCGGGATCCAGCGGCTCGCCGCCGATGGTGACGTTTTGCACGCGGCGCTCGCCCGCGACGCCCACGAACATGCCGTTTTCGTCCACTTCGACGGTGCTTTCCACGTTGAGGTTGATTTCATAGGTCAGGCCGCTGACCTGCAGGAAGCCGCCGTTTTCGTCGGGAGCGTTGCGGCTGCCCATCTCCAGGGCGTCGAGAATTTGCTGGCCGGTGGTTTCCACCATGCACAGCTCGTTGCCGTAGGGATGCACGGTGATGATGTCGCCATAGGTAACGTCGCCCGCGGCGATGTTGGCGCGGATGCCGCCGCCGTTGACAAAGGCCACGTCAGCGCCGCTGACGCTGCGGTAGGCGTCGGCGCACAGGTCGCCCAGGTTGGTTTCCAGGTTGCGGATCACGCGCACCTCGGGGTTTTCCGGCGCGTAGATGACCAAATCCACATCGCTGGAGGCGACCACGGTGTTGAGCTCGTCCTCGAGCTGGGCCTTGATGTCGTCCACAAACGCGACGGTTTTTTCATCGCGGGGCTCGTAGTCGGTCACAAGCTTGGAGGCAATGCCGCCCTCGGCGTCGATGGTCAAAACGCCGATGGCCGCCAGCGCCGTGCCCGTGGAGGTCAGCACCACGTCCTGGCCGTCCTTGTTGTCCACCAGCTCCTGCTCGATGATGGAATGGCTGTGGCCGTCCAGCACGGCGTCCATGCCGGTGGTGTTGGCAATGACCTCGGTGGACATCCAGGGCGAGCAGCCAATCTCGATGCCCAGGTGCGCAACGCCGATAACATAGTCGGCGCCTTCGGCGCGGGCGTCGTCAATGGCCTTTTGAACCGCGGCGTAGAGGCCCTCGCCGGTGTCGTCCTGGCAGAAGCCGTAGATGAACTCGCCCTCCTCGTTTTGGAAGTATGCGGGCGTGGAGGAGGTAATGGTGCGCGGCGTGCAGATGCCCACAAAGGCGACCTTTTTGCCCGCCAGATCCATGATGGTGTAGGCGTCCAGCACGGGCTCGCCGGTTTCCAGGGAAACGAAGTTGGCCGACAGGTAAGGATAGTCGGTGTTGGCGGCGATGTCCAAGAAGACGTCCATGCCGTAGTCGAACTCGTGGTTGCCCGGCACGGCCACGTCATAGCCCACAAATTCCATGATGTCCACGATAAAGCCGCCCTTGCTCAGCGTGCCGACCGGCTGGCCTTGAATGGCGTCGCCGGCGTCCACCAGGGCCACGGCGTTGCCGGATTCGATCATTTCGGCTTTGTAGGCAGCCAGGGCCGCGTAGCCCAGGTTGTCGTCCACGGCGCAATGAACGTCGTTGGTGTAGAGAATCACAATGTCGCCTTCCTCGGCGACGGCGGCGGGGAACA
>DVME01000067.1 GCA_018715175.1 Candidatus Limiplasma stercoravium | reverse complement strand
GCGCCGCGGCCTACGGCGTGTACTCCGTGTCCGCCTACGGCAGCCGCTGGGTCAGCAGCGCCCGCAACACCCGCTACCGCAGCGCCAAAAGCTCCGTCATCCCCGGGGATATCATCGACCGCAACGGCGTGGTCGTGGCCACCACCGACGATGACGGCCAGCGCGTCTATCAATCCAACATCAAAAGCCGCTCCGCCCTGGCCCACCTTCTGGGCGACGAGGAGGGCAACGTTGCCAACGGCGTGGAAAGCTTTCAGGCCAGCTACCTGCTGGGTTTTCATACCAGCCTCTCCGAGCGCGTTACCGCCCTGCTCAACGGCGAAACCCACCGCGGCGACAACGTGACCCTCACCGTGGACAGCGCCCTGTGCACCGCCATCGTCGGCTATTTTGAAAACGGCGCGAATACCCGCGGCAAAAGCGGCGCGGCGGTGGTGCTCAACTATCGCACGGGCGAGGTGATGGCCATGGTCAGCCTGCCGGTTTTCGATCCCTCCAACATCACCGACGAGGTGCGCCAGTCCGCCCAGCATCCGTTTTGGAACCGCGCCCTGCAAAGCACCCTGCCTCCGGGCTCCACGTTTAAGATCATCACCGCCGCCGCCGCCCTGCAAAACCTGCCCGACGCTCAAACCCACGTCTTTACCTGCACCGGCGCCACCGAGGTGCTCGACCAGGTCATCCATGATTACGGCCGCGCCCAGCACGGCGAGGTGACCCTTCAGTCCGCTTTCCGCGTCAGCTGCAACAACGCCTTTGCCCAGGCCGCCCTCATCATGGGCGACACCGCCCTGCGCCGCACGGCGGAGGCGTTTGGCTTCAACGATAACTTTTTGTTCCGCGACCTGGTGGTGGAAAATTCCTCCTATCCTACCCAGAACCGCAACAATGTAGAAATTGCCTGGAGCGGCGCGGGCCAGAGCCAGGTGGCGGCCACGCCGCTGCATATGTGCATGGTGGCCGCGGCCGTGGCCAACGACGGCGTGATGATGGAGCCCCGTCTGCTGCTGCGCGTGGAAGGCGAGACCGGCGCGGTGCGCCTGCGTTACACCCAAAAGGTGTACCGCACCGCCTGCACGCCCGAGGTGGCCGGCATTTTGGATACGTATATGAAGGACGTGGTGGAAAACGGCACCGGTACCCAGGCCTGGGCCGAAGGGCTGACCATCGCGGGCAAGACCGGCAGCGCCGAGGGCTCCCAGGACGGCCAGGACGTGACCCACGCCTGGTTCGTGGGCTATATCGACAACGACGACCTGCCCTACGCCGTGTGCGTGATGGTGGAAAACGGCGGCAGCGGCGGCAGCGTGGCCGCGCCGGTTGCCCGTCAAATCTTTGCTTATCTGCGCGATCATTACCGCTAAAAAATATTTTCGCTCTCCTCTTGACATTCCGGCCTGGCTTGCCTAAAATGTTTAACGCACAACTGTTGCACATAAAACTATTTAGGCAAGGAGGCGCGCATGACGACCCAACCACCCGCCCGACGCTTGCTGGGCAAGGAACTCCACCGGCTGGATGTGCGCATCGGGCGCATGATGCGCCAAAGCAACGCGCACCGGGAGCTGGAGGAATTGTCGGGCAGCAATTTTCGCATTTTGCGGTTTTTGGAGGAACACGAAGACCGCGACGTCTACCAAAAGGATCTGGAAGCGGAGTTTGGCATCACGCGCTCGACGGCTTCTCGGGTGCTGGGGCTGATGGAGCAAAAGGGCTTCATCAGCCGGGAAAGCGTGGCCGGCGACCGGCGGCTGAAGCGGCTGACGCTTACGCAGCGGGCGCGCAGCCTGGGACAGGAGCTGCGCAGGGAAGGCGACGCCCTGGACGCGCGGCTGCTGCGCGGTTTCAGCGCCCAGGAGGTGGCGCAGCTGTACCGCTTTTTGGATCGGCTTTTGGAAAACCTGGAGGGCTGAAGCCCTTCCTTTACACAGGAGGTAACCCATGATCAAACGATTGATGAAAAGCATCCGGGAGTTCCGGACGGCCTCCATCAAAGCGCCCGTTTACGTGTCTTTGGAGGTGGTCATGGAGGTGGCCATCCCGCTGCTGATGGCGCAGCTCATCGACCAGGGCATCGACGCCGGCAACATGCCCTACATTCTCAAAATGGGCCTGGTGCTGTTTTTGTCCGCGGTGGCGTCGCTGATTTTCGGCGCCCTGGCGGGCAAGTATGCGGCGGAGGCCTCGGCGGGATTTGCCAAAAACCTGCGCCTGGACATGTTTGAGCGCGTGCAGGGATTTTCGTTTTCCAACATCGACCGCTTTTCCACCGGCGGCCTGGTGACCCGCCTGACCACCGACGTGACCAACGTGCAAAACGCTTTCCAAATGGTGATCCGCACGGCGGTGCGCTCGCCGTTTATGCTGGTTTTCTCTCTGGCGGCGGCCATCGGCATCGACTGGCAGATCGCCGGCATCTTTCTGATTTTTATCCCCGTGCTGGGCTTGGGGCTGTACCTGGTGGCCAGCCACGCGCACCTGGTGTTTGAGCGCGTGTTCCGCCGCTACGACCGCTTGAACAGCGTCGTGCAGGAAAACCTGCGCGGCATCCGGGTGGTCAAGTCCTTTGTGCGCGAGGATCACGAGGTCGACAAGTTTCGCGCCATCTCTGGCGAAATTTATGAGGATTTCTCCCACGCCGAAAAAACCCTGGCTTTCAACATGCCCCTGATGCAGTTCAGCGTCTACGGGTGCATGCTGCTCGTCAGCTGGTTTGGCGCGCGGGCGGTGGTGGCCTGCGGCGGCGACGCGGCCCTGGGCCTGAGCACCGGCGAATTGACCAGCCTGTTTACCTACGCTTTGCAAATCCTCTCCAGCCTGATGATGCTGAGCATGGTTTTCGTCATGATTGTCATCTCCCGCGCCAGCGCCCGGCGCATCGACGAGGTGCTCCAGGAGCAAAGCGACATCCGCAACCCCGAAAACCCCGTCAAAGAGGTGCGCGATGGATCCATCACCTTCAAAGACGTGGTCTTCCGCTACAACCAAAGCGCCGAGAAACCCGTGCTGGATCACGTGGATCTGCGCATCGAGTCCGGGCAGACGGTGGGCATCCTGGGCGGGACGGGATCGTCCAAGTCCAGCCTGGTGCAGCTGATTCCGCGCCTGTACGACGTCAGCGAAGGCAGCGTGGAGGTCGGCGGCGTGGACGTGCGCCGCTACGACCTGACCGCCCTGCGCGACGCCGTGGCCGTGGTGCTGCAAAAGAACGTCCTCTTTTCCGGCAGCATCAAGGACAACCTGCGCTGGGGCAAGGAGGACGCCACCGACGAAGAAATGCAGCGCGTGTGCGTTCAGGCGCAGGCGGACGGCTTTATCCGCTCGTTCCCGGACGGCTACGACACGCACATCGAGCAGGGCGGTTCCAACGTGTCCGGCGGGCAGCGCCAGCGACTGTGCATTGCCCGGGCGCTCCTGAAAAAGCCCCGCGTGCTCATCCTGGACGACTCCACCAGCGCCGTGGACACCGCCACCGACGCTTCCATCCGCCGCGCCCTGCGCGAGGAGATCCCCAACGTGACCAAGCTTATCATCGCCCAGCGCATCAACAGCGTCATGGACGCCGACCGCATCATCGTCCTGGACGAAGGCCGGGTGATCGGCTTTGGCACGCACGAACAGCTGCTGAAAACCAACCGCATCTACCGCGAGGTCTACGAGTCGCAGGTGAAAGGAGGCGGCGAAGAATGAATCGAGGCATGAGAATGCACGGCGGCCGGGCCAAGGATGTGCGCGGCACGGTCAAGCGCCTGATGGGATACGTAACCCGCTACCGGCTGCGCCTGGCGCTGGTGCTGGTTTTCATCATCCTCAACGCCGTTGCCAGCGTGATGTCGTCCATGTTCATCCGCACGCTCATCGACGACTACATCTCCCCGCTCCTGCTGGAGGCCAACCCCGTGTTTTCGGGGCTTATGCAGGCGCTGGCGGTCATGGCGTGCATCTACGCGGCGGGCATCGCGTCGGGCTATCTGTACAACCGGTTGATGGTGGTGGTGGCGCAGGGCGTTTTGCGCGACGTGCGCGACGAGATGTTCGCCCATATGCAGACGCTGCCGGTGCGCTACTTTGACACGCATACCTATGGCGACGTGATGAGCCACTACACCAACGACACCGACACCCTTCGCCAGATGATCGCCCAGGCGCTGCCGCAGGTGTTTTCCTCCATTGTGACGCTTGTGGTGGTGCTGGCCTCCATGCTCAGCCTGAGTTTGTGGCTGACGCTGTTTGCGCTGGCGTTTGCGTGGCTGATGATGGCGGTGACGCGCAAGGTATCGTCGCGCAGCGGAACCTACTTTGTGCGCCAGCAGCAATCCCTGGCCACGGTCAACGGCTTCATCGAGGAAATGATCAACGGCCAGCGCGTGGTCAAGGTGTTCTGCCACGAGGACAAAACCGTGGACGACTTCAAGCACCTCAACGACGAGCTGTGCCACAACGCGACCGAGGCCAACAAGTTTGCCAACATCATGGGCCCGATTACCAATAACATGGGGCACATCCTTTATGTGCTGCTGGCGGTTCTGGGCGCGGCCCTCAGCCTGGCCCAAGTGCCCAACCTCAGCTTGACCGGCCTGGGCACGGTGACCCTGGGCATGATTGCCTCCTTTATGACCCTTTCGCGCAACTTCGTCATGCCGCTGAGCCAGGTAAGCCAACAGCTGGCGTCCGTTATCATGGCCCTGGCCGGCGCCGAACGCATCTTTGAGCTCATGGACGAGCCCGGCGAACACGACGACGGCTACGTCACCCTCGTCAACGCCGTGCGCAAGCCCGACGGCTCCCTGGATCAAAGCCCCACCCGCACCGGTTTGTGGGCGTGGAAACACCCGCATCACGACGGAACGCTGACTTACACCGAACTCAAGGGCGACATCGTGCTGGACGACGTGGACTTCGCCTACGAGGAGGGAAAAACCGTCCTGCACAACATTTCCCTCTACGCCAAGCCCGGACAGAAAATCGCCTTTGTGGGCGCCACCGGCGCGGGCAAAACCACCATTACCAACCTCATCAACCGTTTCTACGACATCGCCGACGGCAAAATCCGCTACGACGGCATCAACATCAACAAAATTCGCAAAAGCGACCTGCGCCGCTCCCTGGGCATGGTGCTGCAGGACGTCAACCTCTTTACCGGCACGGTCATGGACAACCTGCGCTACGGCAAGCTGGACGCCACCGACGAAGAATGCATCGCCGCGGCCAAGCTTGTCAACGCCGACAGCTTCATCCGCATGCTCCCCAAGGGCTATGATACCGTGCTCAGCGGCGACGGCAGCGGCCTGAGCCAGGGCCAGCGCCAGCTCATTTCCATCGCCCGCGCAGCCGTGGCCGATCCGCCCGTGATGATCCTGGACGAGGCGACCTCCTCCATCGACACGCGCACCGAAGCCATTGTGCAAAAGGGCATGGACGCGCTCATGGACGGGCGCACGGTGTTTGTGATCGCCCACCGGCTCTCCACGGTGCGCAACGCCAAGGCCATCATGGTGCTGGACCACGGGCGCATCATCGAACGCGGCGACCACGCCTCCCTCATCGCGCAAAAAGGCATGTACTACCGCCTCTACACCGGCGCCTTCGAGCTGGAATAATCCCCCCAAAAACGACCGCCCCCGGCTTTTGCCGGGGGCTCAGACTGTCAAAAAAACCTTCTGGGAGGTTCGTTGGGCCGCAGACCCGCAACCTCAAT
>DVME01000066.1 GCA_018715175.1 Candidatus Limiplasma stercoravium | reverse complement strand
CTGGTCAATTCCAACCCGGCCACCATCATGACCGACGTGGACATCGCCGACAAGGTGTACATGGAGCCGCTCACCCTGGAATACGTGGCCAAGATTCTGCGCTACGAGCGGCCGGACGCCATTTTGCCGGGCCTGGGCGGACAGACGGGCCTCAACCTCGCCATGCAGCTGCAAAGGAAGGGCGTCTTGGACGAGTGCCAGGTGGAGATTCTGGGAACGAGCTTTGCATCCATCGAGATGGCCGAGGACCGCGAGAAGTTCAAGGAGCTGTGCGAACGCCTGGGCGAGCCGGTGCTGCCGTCCATCATCGCCACCACCATGGAGGAAGGCTACGCCGCCGCGCGAAAGATCGGTTATCCGGTGGTGCTGCGGCCGGCCTTCACGCTGGGCGGCACGGGCGGCGGCTTTGCCGACAACCCCGAGGAGATGGAGGAGCTGCTCAAAAACGCGCTTAAGCTCTCCCCGGTGCATCAGGTGCTGGTGGAAAAGAGCATCAAGGGCTACAAGGAGATCGAGTACGAGGTGATGCGCGACGCCAACGACACCGCCATCGCCATTTGCAACATGGAAAACATCGACCCCGTGGGTGTGCACACGGGCGATTCCATCGTGCTGTGCCCCAGCCAGACGCTGACCAACAAGGAATACCACATGCTGCGCGACAGCGCGCTCAAGATCATCCGCGCGCTCAAGATCGAGGGCGGGTGCAACGTGCAGTTCGCCCTGGACCCTTACAGCTTCCAGTACTACCTCATTGAGGTCAACCCCCGCGTGTCGCGCTCCTCGGCCCTGGCGTCCAAAGCCAGCGGCTACCCCATCGCCCGCGTGTCGGCCAAGGTTGCCGTGGGGCTTCATTTGGAGGAGATCCGCCTGGCCAACACGCCGGCCTGCTTTGAGCCGGCGCTGGACTACGTGGTCAGCAAGATGGCGCGCTTTCCCTTTGACAAATTGGAAGGCGCGAGCAACCGCCTGAGCACCCAGATGAAAGCCACCGGCGAAGTGATGAGCATCGGCCGCACCATCGAGGAAAGCCTGCTCAAGGCCGTGCGCTCGCTGGAGGTGGGCGCCTGCCACATCCACAACGCCCGCTTTGACGCCACGCCCTCCGACGAGCTTCTGGCCTACATCCGCGAGGGCACGGACGACCGCCTGTTCGCCATCGCGCAGCTCATACGCAACGGCGTGGATCTGGGCCTGATCTACGACCGCACGAAAATCGACATGCTATTCTTGGAAAAAATCAAGAACATCGTGGATTTCGAGCCCGTCCTGCGCCTGCATCCGCGCGACTTGGACACCCTCAGGCGCGCCAAGCGCCTGGGCGTGAGCGACCGCTACATCGGCCAGGTATGGGGCATGACCGAGGGCGAGGTGTTCGCCCTGCGGCGCGAAAACGGCGTGATGCCCGTGTACAAGATGATCGACACCTGCGCCAGCGAGTTTGAAAGCTACGTGCCCTACTTTTATTCCACCTATGAGGATGAAAACGAGTCCGTGGTGTCCGACCGCAAAAAGATCGTCGTGCTGGGCTCCGGCCCCATCCGCATCGGGCAGGGCGTGGAGTTTGACTACTCCACCGTTCACGCCATTTGGACCATCCGCCGGGCTGGGTACGAGGCCATTATCATCAACAACAACCCTGAAACCGTCTCCACCGACTACACCACCTCCGACAAGCTCTACTTTGAGCCTCTTACCGTCGAGGACGTGATGAACGTCATCGCCCTGGAAAACCCCGAAGGCGTGGTGGTCAGCCTGGGCGGGCAAACGGCCATCAACCTGGCCGAGCGCCTCGGCGCGCTGGGCGTGCCCATCATCGGCACGGGCCTGGAGGCCATCCGCCGCGCCGAAAACCGCGACGCCTTTGAAAAAATCATGGAGGAGCTAGGCATTCCTCAGCCCAACGGCGAGGCCGTGACCGATATCGAGGCCGGCGTGCGCGTGGCGCAGCGCATCGGTTATCCGGTGCTGGTGCGCCCCAGCTACGTGCTGGGCGGCCGCGCCATGCAGATCGTCCCCAACGAGGCGTCCCTGCGCCACTACCTGAAAACCGCCGTGCTCGTCAGCGAAGACCAGCCGGTGCTGGTGGATCACTACATTACCGGCAAGGAGCTGGAAACCGACGCCGTTTGCGACGGCGAAAACGTGTACATTCCCGGCATCATGGAGCACGTGGAGCGCACCGGCGTGCATAGCGGCGACTCCATCAGCGTCTATCCCACCTTCTCGGTGAGCGAAAAGGCGCGGCAAACCATCATCGACTACACGGTGCGCCTGGGATTGGGCATCGGCATCGTGGGGCTGTACAACATTCAGTTCATCGTAGACCGGCAGGACAACGTGTTCGTCATCGAGGTCAACCCCCGCTCCTCGCGCACGGTACCCTTCCTCAGCAAAGCCACGGGCGTTCCCCTGGCCGACATCGCCACCCGCGTGATGCTGGGCCACAGCCTGCGCGAGCAGGGCATCGTGGACGTCATCGCCCCGGAAAAGAAAAAGTGGTACGTCAAGGCGCCGGCCTTCAGCTTCTCCAAGCTGCGCGGCATGGACGCCTACTTAAGCCCCGAAATGAAGTCCACCGGCGAGGCCATCGGCTACGACAAGCGCCTCACCCGCGCCCTGTACAAAGCCATGCAAGCCACCGGCATGAACGTGGCCAACTACGGCACCATCTTCGTTACCATCGCCGACTGCGACAAGGACGAGGCCCTGCCCCTCATCCGCCGTTTCTACGACATGGGCTTCAACATCGAGGCCACCCGCGGCACCGCCGAGTTCCTGCGCGACAACGGCATCCGCACCCGCATCCGCAAAAAGCTCAGCGAAGGCAGCGAGGAAATCCTGGATTCCCTGCGCCAAGGCCATGTGAACTACGTCATCAACACCCGCGATCCCGGCACCCTGGGCCATGACACCGACGGCGCGCAAATTCGCCGTTGCGCGGTGGAAAACAACGTGACCATGTTCACCGCGCTGGACACCGTGGGCGTGCTTTTGGAAGTCCTGGAAGAAATGACCCTTTGCATCTCCACCATCGACTCCTGAGAAAAGGAGAAGCCGGTATGAGGTTTGTCATCCTTCAAAACGAACCGCTCAACGCCAGCGTATACCATTTGCACCTGGCCGGAGACACCGGCGCCATCGCGCGTCCGGGGCAGTTTGTGCAGGTAGCCGTGCCCGGGCGCTTTCTGCGCCGTCCGCTTTCGGTGTGCGACTGGCGCGAGGGCGCGCTGGATTTGATTTACAAGGTTGTGGGCGAAGGCACGCGGGATTTGAGCGGCCTGCGGCCCGGCGCGGCGCTGGACGTGCTGTGCGGCCTGGGCAACGGCTACGACCTGGATGTCAAGGCGCGCCGGCCCGCGCTGATCGGCGGCGGCGTGGGCGCGCCGCCCTTGTACGGCCTGGCCAAGCGGCTATTGGCGGACGGCCGGGAGATCGAAATCTGCCTGGGGTTTAACACGGCGTCGGACGCCTTTTGGCTGGATGCGTTTTTCGCCCTGGGCGCGCCGGTGCGCGTGGCCACGCTGGACGGAAGCCTGGGGCAAAAGGGCTTTGCCACCGATCTGCCCGCAAGCGCGGATTACGTGTACGCCTGCGGGCCCTGGCCCATGCTCAGGGCCGCGCACGGCCTGGGCCTTCCCGGGCAGTACAGCCTGGAGGAGCGCATGGCCTGCGGCTTTGGCGCGTGCATGGGCTGCACCATTCAAACCGCCGCCGGCCCGCGCCGCGTGTGCAAGGACGGGCCGGTTTTCCGGGGGGAGGACATCCTGTGGTGAACACTTCCGTTACGCTGTGCGGCTGGACGCTGGACAACCCCGTGATTCCCGCCAGCGGCGTCTTTGGCTACGGCGAGGCGCTGCGCGACTACTACGATCCCAACCTCCTGGGTACCTTCTCCTTCAAGGGCACCACGCTTGAGCCCCGTTTCGGCAACGCCGGCCCGCGCGTGGCCGACTGTCCCGCCGGCATGCTCAACGCCGTGGGGCTGCAAAACCCGGGCGTGCATCACGTGATCGAGCACGAGCTGCCCAGGCTGAAAACCTTCTTTCACAAAAAGGTCATCGCCAACGTCAGCGGTTTTTCCATCGACGAATACGTGCAATGCTGCCGCCTGCTCAGCCGCGAGGAGCAGGTGGGGCTCATCGAGCTCAACATCAGCTGCCCCAACGTCCACGGCGGCGGCATGGCCTTTGGCGTCTGCGCCGCCGACGCCGCGCGCGTGACCCGCGCGGTCAAGGACGTGTCCGCAAAACCGGTGTTCGTCAAGCTCAGCCCCAACGTCTCGGACATCGTATCCATCGCCAAGGCCTGCGCGGACGCGGGCGCGGACGGGCTGAGCCTCATCAATACGCTGCTGGGCATGCGCATCGACCCTGCGACCCGCAAACCCGTGCTGGGCAACGTCATGGGCGGCCTGTCCGGGCCGGCGGTGTTCCCCGTGGCGCTGCGCATGGTGTACCAGGTGGCCCAGGCGGTGCCCCTGCCCGTCATGGGCATGGGCGGCGTAGCCAGCGCCCGCGACGTGGTGGAAATGATGCTCGCCGGCGCGACCGCCGTGCAGGTGGGCGCTCAAAACCTGGTGGATCCCTTCGCCTGCGCGCGCATCATCGACGACCTGCCCCATGTCATGGCGCGCTACGGCATCGAATCTCTCAGCGACATCATCGGAGGTGCATGGAAATGAGCAAAAGCGACGTCATCATCGCGCTGGACTTTCCTGACGCGCAGGCGGTTTACGCCTTTCTGAACCGATTCGGCGAGGAAAAACCCTATGTAAAAGTCGGCATGGAGCTGTTTTACGCCGAAGGCCCGGACATTGTGCGCCGCATCAAGGCGCTGGGGCACAAGATTTTTCTGGATCTGAAGCTGCACGACATTC
>DVME01000005.1 GCA_018715175.1 Candidatus Limiplasma stercoravium | reverse complement strand
GCTCGCGCTCGTCGTGGCCGCCGCCCAAACCCGCGCCGCGGTGACGGCCTACGGCGTCGATTTCGTCAATGAAGACGATGCTGGGCGCGCTTTTCTTGGCCTGGTCAAACAAATCGCGCACGCGGCTGGCGCCCACGCCCACGAACATCTCCACAAAGTCTGAGCCGGAAATGCTGAAGAAAGGCGCGTTGGCCTCGCCCGCCACGGCTTTGGCCAGCAGCGTTTTGCCGGTTCCCGGAGGGCCCACCAATAGCACGCCCTTGGGAATGCGGGCGCCCATATCGGTATACGCCTTGGGGTTTTTGAGAAAATCCACCATTTCCTGGAGTTCCTCTTTTTCCTCCTTGGCGCCGGCGACGTCCTTGAAGGTGATTTTGTTTTTGGACGGGTCGCTCATGCGGGCGCGGCTTTTGCCAAAGTTCATCACCTTGCTGTTGCCGCCGCCCTGCCGCGCCATGAGGAAATACCACAACGCCATGGTGATCACGATGATGATCAAGAACGGCAGGAATTCCATATACCACGGGGTAACAACGGCCGCCCGATACTCCACGGTAAAGGGCAGGTCGTTCACGCTGACCTCGTCCAGGGGTTTGCCCTGTTCGTTTGCGACCATCTGGCGGACGGTCAAAAGGAAGTCGCTGCCGATGGTGGTTTCAAAATCGTAGGCGCGCTCGGGGAAGTCGGCGTCGGCCACCCGCCCGTTGCGGTAGAGGCCCACCAGGGTGGTTCCGCGGATGGCCACGGCCTTAACGTTGTCCTCGCGGATGGCGGTGAGCAGCTCCGGGTATTCGATGCGCAGGCTCACCGATTGGCCAAGCGTGCCGTTGAGCGCCACGGCGATCAGGATGAAGGCAGCAATGAGCACCACATAACCCATGATGCCCCGTTGATTTCTTTTCAAGCGTTTCGTCCTCCTTGCGTTCACGCTGCGCCCCGCGCATGCATGCGCATGCGGCAAACAGCGCATCCATTATAGCATAGGATGGCCCAAAGTACAAAAGGTTTTGAGAAATGTTTCATTTGAAGGAGGGCGGACGTTCAAACGACAAAGAAATACATCGCATAAATGCCCAAAACCCCGGCCGAGAAAAGCCCCGCCAGGCCTTCGGCCCAGGCCGAGCGGCGCGACTGGCGGTAATGCCCCATCGCCACGGCGCACAGGCACAAAACCGGCGCGACGTAGCGAAAGTTGAAGCTGCACATGTAGGGATACGCTACGCAGAAGCGCAGGTAGCTGCCCAGAATCATCGCGCCCATGGCGGCCAGAAACGCCTTATCCAGCCCATGAAGGCCCCGCGTCACCAGCATGCGTACAAACAGCGCCAGGCACACCAGCAACAGCACCGCGAACGCCACCAACAGCAGATAGGCGGCGTACCAAAGCAGCGACCCTTCCTCAAAGAGGATTAACTCGTCAAATAGGCCGGTTTTCAGGGTTTGCATCCATACGTTGTGGTTGCTTTTGCGCACGGCGGTGTAAAACAGGCTGCGAACGGCGTACCAATCGGGGAATCCGAAGCGCTGCGCCAGGGAATAGCCGGACACGTCGGTGGTGGGCGCGGGGAGGCGCACATAGCCCAGCGGCATGCCAAAGGCCAGCAGATGATACAGCGGCCAGGCCACGGCCAGCGGTACGCTCACCCCCAGGAACGCGGCAAACTGTCCCGCATAGCGCCGCCAGCGGCGCCGATCCTGCCAAAAGCAGGCCACGAACACCAGCGCGATGCAGGGAATCATCAAGGCGGCGCTGAGCTTGATGGCCATGCCTGCCGCCAGCGAAGCGCCCAGGCGCAGGATGTCCGCCATCGAGCGCGACCGGCGCCACCGCAGCGCAAACAGCGCGCACAGCAGCATGCACAGGATGCAGGGAATGTCGTTGTTCAGCGTCGCGCCCAGCAAGAACAGCATGGGCTGAAAGGCCATCGTCAGCGCGCCGGCGCGCAGGCCCTTTCCCTTCATGCCCAGCAGCGCGAGGATGTCCATCGTCACCAGGGCGCAGGCACAGGCGCACAGCCACGGCACCACCTGCAGGCATTCCAGCGCGGTCTGCACGTCCAGGCCCAGCAGGAGGTTGATTTTCATCGCGCAGGCCAGCGCCACATGGTACAGCGGCGGATGGTAGAGGATGGAGTACCCTTGCTCCATGGGATTCATCAGCGGCAGCGCGCCGTTTTGCACAATGGAGCACACATAACCCAAATGCCCGTCGCCTCCGCCGCTTTCCAGAGGCACGTAGGCGGCCAGGTCGTGGTAGCTGAAGCCGTAAGGCAATTCAATGACGAACGCCAGGCCCGTCAAAAAACCGCCCAGCAAAATCAGTTCCGCCGCGTGCCGGCGGCCAAAGCGCAAGCGCGCGGCGCATATCAGCCAAAGCGCCGCCAGCATTGCGCAGGCGGCGTCGGCCCAACCCTTGCCAGCGCCGGCCAGCAGCGCGCACAGGCCCCAGGCCGGAAGTCCGGCCAGCAGCAATAGCGCATATTTGCGCCAGATGGGGGTGGACAAGGGGCATCCTCCTTGCTTATTCGTCCAGCTCTTCCTCCAGGAGAGCCAGGTCGGGGTCGTCCTCCAATTCCTCCGCTTCAGGCGCGGGCGTATGCGGTTGCATCGCGGCTTGCGCTTCCTCGCGCAGCATCCGTTCGATTTTCTCCGCCAGCTCGGGATGGTCGCGCAGGTACTGCCGCGCGTTTTCGCGGCCCTGGCCGATGCGCTGATCCTGGTAGGAGAACCACGCGCCGCTCTTGTGGATGATGTCGCGCTCCACGGCGATATCCAGAAGGGAACCGAACTTGCTGATGCCCTCGCCGTAGATGATGTCGAATTCGGCCACCTTGAAAGGCGGAGCCACCTTGTTTTTGACCACTTTGACCTTGGTACGGTTGCCGATGATTTCCGCGCCGTTTTTCAAGGGCTCGCCGCGGCGCACGTCCAGGCGCACGGAGGCGTAAAACTTGAGGGCGCGGCCGCCGGTGGTGGTTTCCGGGTTGCCGTACATCACGCCGACCTTTTCGCGCAGCTGATTGATGAAAATGGCCACGGCGTTGGTCTTGGAAATCACGCCCGTGAGCTTGCGCAGCGCCTGGCTCATCAAGCGGGCTTGCAGCCCGACAAAGCTGTCG
>DVME01000004.1 GCA_018715175.1 Candidatus Limiplasma stercoravium | reverse complement strand
CTTTTGGCCGGCCAGGTCATCCCCTGCCCGGATACATAGTCGGCCAGATTCTCCCGGTAGAGCTTCGTATGGGTGAACCAGGCATGCAGCCGCCGGGAGCTCTTTGCAAAGCAGAAAGCCGCCAGCATCAGAAACGGAAACGCCGGCAGCATGGGGACTACCGCACCGACGGCGCCCAGGCCAACGCCCAGGCAGCCCACAACCACATAGATCGCTTTTTTCAACTTCATTTGATCCTCCCCAAACGCCTTTGCTCTTTCTTGGTTTCTACGACATGCCGGATGGCTGCAACGGGATGATGCAGGATCATCCTTGGGCCGGCAAAGCGCATCACCTCGCGGATTTTTGCGCGCATATCCGGTTTGTAGCAATGTATCCGGCAGTTGGAACAGAACGTCTTGGTTTCCATGAACGGGCACTTGTCCGCGCGCATTTTTGCATAGGCGTCAAGCGCCGCGCATTGCGGGCATAGGTCGCCGCGGGTATGGTGCTTTTTGCGGCAATACAGCGCAATCATCTGGGAGACCATCCGTTTTTCCCGTTCGCGCTTGGTCTGCGTATCCATCAGCTCATCCTCCCGTGCTCCACGCAATAGACCGTATCGGCCATGCGCATGGTGGACTGCCGGTGAGAGACCAGCACGACGGTCTTGTCCATGCGCTCCTGGTGCAGCGCCCTCAGAATGACGGCTTCGTTGAGGCTGTCCAGATTGCTGGTGGGTTCGTCCAGCAGTATGAAGGGCGCATCGTGCAGGAACGCACGGGCCAGGCCCAGGCGTTGGCGCTCGCCGCCGGAGAGGGTGTCGCCCAATTCACCGACAGGCGTATCGTATCCGCGGGGAAGCGTCATGATGAAATCGTGCACGGACGCCTTCCGGCAGGCCGCTTCGATCTCCGCGTCCGTGGCGTCCAGCTTCGCAAGGCGCAGATTGTTGCGAATGCTGTCGTGGAACAGCTGCGTTTCCTGGGTCACGAAGCTCTCCATGTCGCGCAGGTCACGGGTGTTGACCCGTTCGATGTTCCGACCCGAGAGACTCACTTCGCCGCTCTGCACACGCCAAAAGCGCATCAGCAGCTTGAGCAATGTGGATTTGCCGCTGCCGCTCCTGCCGGTAATGCCCACCACCGCGTTTTTCGGTATGTCAACCGATACATTATCGAGGATCGTCTCCTCTCCATAGGCGAAATGCACATGCCTGGCCGCTGCGCCGTCAAAGCTGATGGGCTCCTGCCGTTCGATGTCCGGGGCCACGGGTTGCTCATCCAGAATGTCCAGCACGCGGTTTCCGGCCGCAAATGTGTTTTGCAGGGTGCTGCCCAGCGCAGCCAGCGCGACCACCGGGCCAAAGGAGGAAAACAGCGCGATGGTGGGAATCAACACACCCGCATAGCCGACCTGCCCGGCCCGGTACAGAGCTGTGCCGGCCAGGAGCATGGCCAGATCAAAAGCCAGAATCGCCGCGCCCGTAATGGCGTTGTTCCGCCCGGCGATGCGCTTCATCCGCGCTTCCGTCTGCGCGAGTGCATCCGTGCGCGCGTTCATCTGCGCCAGGCGCTTGGCGCCCTGGCCGTACTGCTGCGTCTCGCTCAGGCCGCGCAGGCTGTCCAGCACAAACGCGCTCAGCTCGCCCGACTGGGTGCGGAAAATCAGCCCGCTGTCGCCGCTGCTGCGGGATACCGCCAGCGGAATCACAACGCCCACCACGGCGTAAGCGGCCAGGGCGAGCAGCCCCAGTGCCCCGTGAAAGGAACCGATGAACAAGCACATGACCACGGTAAACAGCGCCGCGATGGCCAGAGGGGAAAGGGTATGCGCGTAAAAGACCTCCAGCAGCTCGATGTCCGAGGTGATCACGGCGATCAGGTTTCCCTTGTCCCGGCCCTCCAGCTTGGCGGGTGCGAGCCTGCGCAGCGCGCGGAACACCCTGTCGCGCAAAATCGCCAACAGCTTAAAGGCGATAAAGTGGTTGCAGGCCTGCTCCCCATAGCGCAGCAGGGCCCGCATCAGCGCGAACGCCACCACACAGGCAAACAGCATGGGAAGGGTTATCGGGGCGCCTTGCCCCAGAACATCCAGCACCGCATAGCCGCCCAGAATGGTGATGAACGACGCGCACAGGTGACCGGCCAGCCCCATGGCAATGGCCAGGAGCATATAGCCCACCATCGGCCCGACCAAAACCACCAGCCGAGCCATCACAGCCCATCCACTACGTCTTTTCATTGGGCATCGTCCTCCTTCCCGTAGTTTTCAAGGCTTTGCTGCGTGTTCCAAAGCTTTGCGTAAACGCCTCCCTGCTTGAGCAGCGCGCTGTGGTTGCCGTGTTCGGACAGACGGCCGTTGCAAAGCACATAGATGGAATCCGCCGCCTCCACGTTGGCCAGCCTGTGGGAGATCAGGATGACCGTCTTGCGCTGTGCCAGGCGGTGGATTTCGCGCATGATGTCGTTCTCGCTCTCCACATCGATGTTGGAGGTCGCCTCGTCGAAGATGTACACAGGGCTGTCATGCAGCAGCGCGCGGGCCAGCGCCAACCGCTGGCACTGGCCGCCGGAGAGGTTGGCGCCCTTCTCCGCAATCCGGGTATGAAGCCCGTTTTCACTTTGAAGGAACGGCGTCAGCCTGACCTCATCGAGCACCGCCCAGAGCCTGTCGTCCGACGCGGCGGGATCGCCCATCAGCAGATTGTCGCGGACGGTCCCCTTGAACAGATAGCTCTGGTGGCCGATATAGGTGATGTGCTCCATGAGACTGTCCTCGCGGATGTCGCTCAGCTCCACGCCGCCCACGGTCACGCTGCCGCGGTAGTGCTTGTTGCGCCCCATGAGGATCGCAGCCAAGGTGGACTTTCCGCTGCCGCTTTCGCCCACGATGGCGGTCATCCCGCGGCAGGGGATACTCAGATTGATGTCCGCCAGGATCGGCCGGTCCGCCTCGTAGGCGAAGGACAGCGCCCGGCAGCGGATATTACCGGTTGGTGGGCAGGGCGTGCTCCCTTCCTCCGGTTCGGGCAGGTCCAGCAGGCGGAAGATTTTCTCCGAAGCCGCCATGCCGTTCATGGCCACATGGAAGAAGGAGCCGAGCTGGCGCATGGGAATGAAGAAATCCGCCGAAAGCAGGATGATCAGCAGGCAGCCCGCCAGAGAAACATGGCCTGCCCGCAGCTGCATGATGGCCAGCATGATGCCCAGCGCCGCGCCGCCGTAGGCGATGAAGTCCATGATGCTGATGGAATTGAGCTGCATGGCGAGCACCTTCATGGTGATTTTGCGAAATTTTTCGGCCTGCTCGTTCATCTCCCGTTGCTTGAAGCCGTCGGCCTGATAGATTTTGAGTGTCATCAAGCCTTGCAGGTTCTCAAGAAACGTATCGCCCAGCGCGGTATATTGCCCCCAGTACTTGGAGAG
>DVME01000065.1 GCA_018715175.1 Candidatus Limiplasma stercoravium | reverse complement strand
AACCCACCGCGCATGTCGCTGGGTTCGGAAGGCAGCTCGGAGGGCTGCGGCCCTCCGAACCTCCCAGAAGGTTTTTTGACAGTCTGAAAGCCCGCCATTTGGCGGGCTTTCATCATTCGACCGGGGCGATGCCCGAGGAGCACACCATCGTCTCCTCCGCGGTAATCCAGACGGCCTCCACGTCCTCCAGGCTCTCCACCAGCGCCAGGCCGTCCTCCAGCGGCAGCGTGAAAAGCGCCGTGGAAAGCGCGTCCGCCAGGCCGCTGTGATGCGTGCGCACCGAAACCGAGCGCATGTGGGCCGCGGGCATGAGGGTGTCCGGGTCGATGATGTGGTGGTAGCGCACGCCGTCCACCTCGATGTAGCGCTGGTAATCCCCGCTGGTGACCAGGGATTGGTCGTTGAGCTCCACGACGGCGATGGTGGTGCTGCCGTCGGGCACGTTGGGATCCTGAATGCCGGCGCGGTAGGGCGAGCCGTCGGGCTTGACGCCGATGATGCGCACGTTGCCCCCAATGCTCAATAGCCCCGACGTTACCCCCGCTTCCTCCAGGGCCAGCGCCGCCAGCTCCGTGGCGTAGCCCTTGGCGATGGCGCCCACGTCCAGCTTGAGCTCGGGATCGGCAAAGAACACCGTGCCGGCCTGCTGATCCAGCACCAAATCGGAGATGTCCGTATGCTTCGCCGCCGCTTGAAGCGCCTGGGCGTCGGGCAGGACGCCGGTGTCACGCGCGTCGTGCCACAGGCGCAAAACGGCGCCCATGGCCACGTTGGTGCGCCCGCCGGTGAGGTCGTACATGTCCCGGGCGTACGCCAGCAAGTCCATGATGCGCCCATCCACCGCCACGGGGCCTTGGGCGGCCGTGTCGTTGAGGGTCTTGAGGTTGGTCACGCCCTCGTAATCGTTGTAAATGTCATAGAGGCGGTGACACTCCAAAAGCACCGTGTAGGCCGTTTGACACCAGGTTTGGGCCTGGGCCTGGCTGGGGGCGTACACGGCGATGCGCGAAAAGGTGTCAAAGACGTTGAAAAACGTCACCTCGTATTCCTGCATTTCCGCACAGGCGCAGGAAACGCACAGGATCAGCGCGCAAAGCATCGCCGCAAGTCGGCAAAGCATCCGTTTCATTCAAGGGCCTCCTCTTGGATTCCGGGCTCGTCCTGGGCCCGGCAAAGCTGGGAGCGCCGGTAGCCAACGTACAGCAAAGCGCTGCACACCACCCAGCCGATGGGATAGGCCAGGGCCACCAGCGTGAGATCGTTGCCCAGCGCGCGCACGGCCAGCAGGTAGCCTTGGCGGAAGAACACAAAGGAAAACAGCATGATGAACATGGGCGACTTGGCCAGCCCAATGCCGCGCAGCGCGCCGGCCATAATCTGGTTAAAGCACATCATGGCGTAAAACGGCGAGATAAGCCGAAGGAACGTCACGCCGTAGGCAATCACGTCCGCCTCCGGGCTGATCAGCGATACCAGCTGCGGGGCGAACACCATTACCAGGATCATCAGCGCCACCGCGACCGAAACGGCCATCGCCAGGGCGATGCGGGTGCCCTGGCGGGCGCGATGCATGTGCCGCGCGCCGTAGTTTTGGCCCACGAACGTCGTGGCGGCCAGGCCCAGGGCCTGGATGGGCACCAGGATGAAGGCGTCCAGCTTGTTGTAGCTGGACCATCCGGCCATGCATGCCGAGCCGAAGAAGTTGATGTAGGACTGCACGAACACGTTGGAAAAGGCGGTTAGCCCCTGCTGCACCGAGGCCGGCAGCCCCAGGGAAAAAATGCGCCCCACCATGTCGCGCTTGAGGCTGAGCATGCGCCAGCGCAGGCCATAGGCGGCGGGGTCGCGGCTGAGAACGTACAGCACCAGCGCCGCCGAGAGGAACTGCGACACGATGGTGGCAATGGCCACGCCCTCCACGCCCCAATGAAACACCACCACGAACAATAGGTCGAACACAATGTTGAGGATGGCCGAAACGCACAGAAAATACAACGGCCTGCGCGAGTCGCCCACGGCGCGGAGGATGGCGGAGCCCATGTTGTACACCAAAAGGCCGCTGATGCCGGCAAAGTAGATCGTCAGGTAGCTTTGGGCCATGGCGAACACGTCTTCGGGCGTGTCCATCAGGTGCAGCATGGGCGTTACCATCCACATGCCTACGGCTGTGGCCAGGACGCACAGCAGGAAGGTAATGGCCATGGTGGTGTGGACGGCTTGGCTGAGGCGGCGCGAGTCGCGCGCGCCGTAAAACTGGGAGATCACCACGCTGGCGCCGGTGGACAGGCCGGCGCTGACGCCCACGAGCATGTTGATGATGCTGGAGGTGCTGCCCACGGCGGCCAGGGCTTCCTTGCCCACAAAGCGCCCCACAACCACGGTATCCACCGTGTTGTACAGCTGCTGAAACAAGAGCCCCAGCATAAGCGGAAGCGAAAACCCAGCCAAATGCCGGGTGATGGAACCGCGGGTCATATCCGTATCGCCGCCGAGCCGAGCCATGGAAACACGCGCCTCCCCGAAATGGATGTAAGCACAGCATACCACAACGCGGCGGCCAGGTCAAACGGCGCGGGCCTTGACTTTTTGGCAAAAGGCCGGTATCCTGATTTCACAACAGGAAAACCGGCAAGGAGCGTGCATAGATATGGTCAAAATCGGAGCCTTGGAAGCCGGCGGCACCAAGATGGTGCTGGCCGTCTACACCCTCGAGGGCGAGGAGCTCGAGCGCCTCACCCTGCCTACCCTCACCCCGCAGCAAACCATGCCGCAGATGGTGGATTTTTTCCGCGCGCACGCGGTGGATGCCCTGGGCGTGGGTTCCTTTGGCCCGCTGGATCTGGATCCCCGCTCCCCGACCTATGGGGCCATCACCTCCACGCCCAAGCTGCCCTGGCGGGGATATCCGCTGTTGCGGGAGCTCCTGGGCGGGCGCGACATTCCCGCCGCCATCGACACCGACGTCAACGCCGCGGTTCTGGCCGAGGTTGTCCGCGGCGCGGCGCAGGGCTTGGACAGCGCCGTGTACGTCACCGTGGGCACGGGCATCGGCGGCGGCGTGTACGTCAACGGGGCCACCGTGCGGGGGCTGATGCACCCGGAGCTGGGACATATGCTCGTCAAGCCGCACCCCGACGATCCCAATCCCCGCGGCGTGTGCCCCTACCATGCAAGCTGCCTGGAAGGGCTGGCCGCAGGGCCGGCCATCGCCGCGCGCGTGGGCGGGGATGCCCGCGAGCTGCCCGACGGTCACCCCACTTTTGATATCGAGGCGTATTACCTGGCGCAGATGTGCGCCAACCTCGTCCTCACCCTCAGCCCGCAGCGCATCCTGCTGGGCGGCGGGGTTATGCAGCGCGCCGTCCTGTTTGACAAGGTGCGCCGCCAAACCGCGGCCCTTCTCAACGGCTATGTCAACCAGCCGGCCATCACGGAGCGCATAGAGGACTACATCGTCCCCCCGGCGCTCTTCCCCGTCAGCGGCTTGGTGGGCGCTTACCTCTTGGGGCTGTACGCCTACCAGCGCCGCGTTTAGCTCTCGCCGTACACCGACGGCGACAGCACGCCGATGTCGGGCAGGTTGCGGTAAACCTCGTTATAGTCCAGGCCATATCCCACCACAAAAGCGTCGGGAATCAAAAAACACGAATAGTCCACCGACAGGGGCGCCACGCGGCGCGCGGGCTTGTCCAGCAGCGCCGCGATGCGCAGGCTCGCCGCGCCGCGCGAAATCAGCAGATTTTTGATGTAGTTAAGCGTCATGCCGCTGTCTACGATGTCCTCCACGATGATTACGTCGCGGCCCAGGATGCTGCGGTCTAGGTCTTTGACCAGGCGCACCTCGCCGCTGGATTTCGTGCTTGCGCCGTAGCTGCTCACGGCGATGAACTCCACCTCCAGGGGCAGGTCGATCTCGCGGATGAGGTCGCTGAAAAACACGCTCGCGCCCTTGAGAATGCACAGCAGAACCGGCCGCTTGCCCTGGTAGTCGCGGGTGATGCGCTCGCCCAGCTCGCGCACGGCCTGGGCCAGCTGCTGGCGGGTGTAGAGAATGCTTTCCAGATCCTTGTAGAGGTTGCGTTGGTTTTCCATGGGCTCACTCTCCTTGGGATGTGTTTTTCAAAAACGAAGATGCCGCCTCAAGCACCAGCGCGCCGGGGCAAACGCGCGTAGCGCGCAGCTCCTCGGCCGTCGCCAGGCCCGGCACCCATAGCACCCGGCTGCCCGCGGCCAGCACGCACCAAAGCGGCCGAAGCGCCAAATCCACGCGCCAGTCCGTCCACAGGCGGCGCAAGGGCTTTCCGCCCGGCGCGCCCAGGGGACGCATGACGTCGCCCTTTTGCGCCCGGCGAAACACCGGCCGCTGAGCCAACACCTCGATCGGCACGACGGCGCAAAAGGCGTCCGACGGCGCCGGTTGGCCGGCGGCGGCGCGCGTTTGGCGCACGCGCATGCCCCATAGCGCGTATTGCGAAGCGTCCGCCCTGAGCGCCAGGGGCTCGAAAGCGGCGCACGGCAAAAGGGGCAGGCCGTCCTGCCGCTCCAAAAACAAATGCATGCGCCCAACCCGCGCGCGCAGGCCCAGGGGCAGGTTGCGAAGCGCGCCTTCGCGCGATTGCGCCAGCGCCGACAGCGCCAGCGTGTCGGCATGGCTCAGGGCGCGTTCGTCGCCCTGGGACGGAAGCGCCGCCGCGCCTTGGTCATACCACCGCCGCAGCGCGCGGCGGCGCAGCGCCTCCGGCGCGCCGGCCACCGCCGGGCGCTCAAGCGCCCATAGCGGCGCCAGCGGCGCCAGCGCGCGCTCGTAAAGCGCCCCGGCCTGCGCGCTGAGGTAGGCCTCGTCCGCGGCCAACGACTCCGCCGTATGCCCCATGCGCTCCGCCGCGCCGGGCGAAAGCGCCTCCAGGCGCGGCAGCACCGTCAGGCGCAGGACGTTGCGCGGCGTGCAGGGACGGGCGTTGCTTTCGTCCTCGCGCCAGGGAATCCCCATGCCGCTCAGCGCGGAAACGATGTCCGCGTGTCCCAAATCCAAAAAAGGCCGCAGCATCACGCCGCCCCCAAAGGGCGCCGCCGGCCGCATGCCCGACAGCCCCGCGCCGCCTGCGCCGCGCAGCAGGCGCAAAAGCAGCGTCTCGGCCTGGTCGTCCCGGTGATGCCCCACCAGCAGCGCGTCCGCCCCGGCCTGGCGCAGCGTTTTTTCGTACAGGGCCAGGCGCTGCGCCCGCGCGCGCGTCTCCACGCCCGCGTCGTCCATGCGCCCCAGGCCCTGCGCTTCCTCCACCCACAGCGGCACCCCCAGCGCCGCGCACAATTCCCGCACGAACCGCTCGTCCTCCCGGGAGCGCTCGCCCCTGAGCCCGTGCTGCACATGCAGCGCGGCCAGCCGGTAGCCGGCCGTCTCCCGAAGCGACGCCAGCGCCCAAAGCAGACCTACGCTGTCCGCCCCGCCGCTGACCGCCGAAAGCAGCTTGGCCTCGGGCTTGAGCAGCCCCTGCGCTTCCAGCGCGCGGCGCACCGCGTTTCTCAAGCGTTGCATGACCAATCCTCCCCGCAAAGCGCGCGGCAAAGCCGCGCGCCCAGCCGCGCCTCCTGCCGGGCCGCTTCCCGCGCCCAGCCCTGGGCCGCCTCGCGGCTGGGCAAAAGCAGGCTCAGGCTCCAAAACGCCTCCGTCCCGGACAGCGGCACCGACGCCAAAAACGCCCCGCCGCCCATGTCCGTCAGCGCGGGCGCGTCCAGGCGCAGGGCCTGGTCCACGCTGGTAGCCACCGGCAGCGGCGCCGCCTCGTTTTCAAAGGGCATGCCGTACAACAGCGCCAGCACCCCCGGCGCGCGCTCGCCAAAGCGCCTCACCGCCTCGGCCGCCAGCTCCGGCCGGGGCGTGCTCAGCCGCAGATCCATCAGCTGCGCCCCGTCCTCCCACAGCCAAAAACGCGCCCGCTGCATGCCCAACAGCGGCAGCTCGTGCGCGGCGCGGGCCTGGCGCCGCTCGTGAATGCGCTGGGCATACGAAGGAGCCGAGCGCGTCACGCGCTCCCGGTCCGTCGGGGAGAGCTTGTCAAGCAGCAGGCGCAGCGTGCGCTCGCCCGTTTCGCTCACGTACAGCACGCCCTTCATGGCGTAGCGCCCCTCCGCCACCGAACCGTCGGCGCGCAGCTCGCCCAAAAACAGGCAAAAGGTCATATAGTCCATCAGGTCCATGTCGGACACGAAGGGCCACAGCTGCTCGGGCGTGGCCGCGCCCAGCGCGCTGAGGCACCATAACAGGCGCAGCTTGTTTTCGGCGTCGCCGATTCTGCGCCGCGGCATTTTCAGCCCCATGCGGCCTCCTCTTTCTTGCGGATGCGTGGGAACAAATACGGGGCAAAGCGTTTGCTTTGCCCCTGGTATCCCGCTATGGGTTCGTTTGCATGGCTCAAGGCCCGCCCAAGGGCGGACGGCGGCATCAGGCCACAAAGGGCGTGATGTCACTGAGGAGGTCTTCGCAGGAGTCGGAGTAGATCTCCATGGTGATGGGCTTGCTCAGATCCAGGCTGAAGATGCCCAGGATGGATTTGGCGTCCACCACGTGACGGCCTGCGCGAAGATCCACGTCATAGGGGTAACGGTTGACGATGTTGACGAAGGACTTGACGTTCTCCGCCAAGCTGAGCTTGATGTTCACAGACTTCATGGTGTGATTAGCCCCCTTTCAGTAGGTTCGCATCTATTATATACCACAGATATCCAAAAAGCAAGGAGAACCGAAGGTTTATACCAAAAGCACAAAGAGGCAGGCTCAAGGCAGAGCATAATGGACATTTTGGCAAGGGATGGGGCTGTATTTTCCGTGAATTTTGGGACGATGAAGGCAAGAAGGCGGTTGTCAAAAGCGGCGCGGCTTTGTATACTGAAAGGCGATACGATATAACAGGAAGGGAAGGCCATGCCCCAAAGAACCTATCGCCAGGAGCTGAAGTACCTGATTCACTATCCGGACGCGGCGCTTTTGCGCCAGCGGCTGGGGGCGGTGATGCGCCGGGACGCGCATGCGGGGCCGGACGGCCGCTACCGGGTGCGCAGCCTGTACTTTGACGACTTGTTTGGCACGGCGTACGCCCAGAAGGTGGAAGGGCTGGGGGTAAGGCGCAAGTACCGGGTGCGCGTATACGGCGCGGCGGAAGGCGGGGCGCGGCTGGAGCGCAAGAGCCGTTGCGGGGCGGGCATTTTCAAACAGTCCGCGGCGCTGACGGAGCAGGAGGCGCGGCGGCTGGAGCGGGGGGACGCGGCGTTTTTGCGCGACAGCGACCAGGCGCTGAGCCGGGAATGCTACTGCGACTGGGTCATGCGTGGCCTGCGTGCGCGCGTGGTGGTGGACTATGAGCGCGAGGCGTTTGTGCTGCCCGAGGGGGATGTGCGCATCACGCTGGACACGCACGTGCGCGCGGGGCTGGGAAGCCTGTACGACGCCAAGCTGCCCATGGTGGAGGCGCTGGGGGCGGACCGGCTGATCCTGGAAGTGAAGTTTACCAACTACCTACCCCGGCTGGTGCGGCGGCTGCTGCCGCCCGACGCCTGCGAGCTGACCGCGGCCAGCAAATACGTTATGTGCTGCGACGCTCTGGCCGGGCGGCGCGTGGAAGACGAACGGAGGAGATGGACATGGAAGGCGCGTTGACGTTTCAGGACATTTTCAAAAGCTCGTTTTTGCAAAGCGGAGGGCTGATGCAGTCCGTCACCGGGCAAACGCTTTTGCGGGCGGGGGCGTACCTCATGCTGTCGCTGTTGTTGGGGCTGCTGATCGGCTGGCTTTACCGGCGCACCTACGCGGGGGTGGTTTACAGCCGGGCGTTTGCCACGGCGCTGGTGGGCATGACGGTGATCACGTGCGCCATCATCGTGACCATCCAGACCAACGCGGTGCTGTCGCTGGGCATGGTGGGCGCGCTGAGCATCGTGCGCTACCGCACGGCGGTGAAGGATCCCATGGATTTGCTGTACCTGTTTTGGTGCGTGGCGTCGGGCATCGCCACGGGCGCGGGGATGTTTTGGGTCGCGGTGTTTGCGTTTGCGGTGCTGGCGGTCACGCTGCTGGTGGCCAAGCGGGTGCGTTCGCCCAGGGACGAAATGTACATCCTGTTGATGCACTACCAAGGCGGGCAGGCCGAGGACGCTTTGGCCGGGGCGATGGGGGCCAACCGCTACCGCGTGCGCTCCAAGACGGTGCGCGAGGGCGCGACGGAGCTGGCGGTGGAGGTGCGCGTGCGCAAGAACGACACGTCCTTTGTGGACCGGCTCAAGGAGGCGCCGGGCGTGGAGGATGCGTCGCTGGTGTATTACAGCGGGGACTGGGCGGACTGAGGGCGGCGTTCGCCGTTTTTGGGCAGGCGGTGGGCCCGCTTCGGCGGGCTTTTTTGATACAAGAAAAAAACAATTTGCCCCTTGTCAAGCGGCGGGGCTTGGGGCATAATAGCAGCAATCGGTCAAAAAATCACCAACAGGGCGAAAAACGTCCCACCTGGTGCCGCAAGGAGGTTTCCCCTCATGGAGAGAGTGTACAATTTTTCTGCCGGCCCCGCCGCCATTGCCCAAAGCGTCCTCGAGCGCGCCCGCGACGAGCTGGTGTGTTACCCCGGCCGCGGCATGAGCGTCATGGAAATGAGCCACCGCAGTTCCATGTATATCGAGATTTTCGACGAGACCAAAGCCCTTTTGCGCCAGCTGATGCACATTCCCGACACCTACGAAATCCTCTTCCTCCAGGGCGGCGCGACCCTGCAATTCAGCGCCGTGCCCCTCAACCTGACCAAAGCCGGACGCGCCGATTATGTGGACAGCGGCAACTTCGCGCACCTGGCCGCGCAGGAGGCCATGCGCTACACGCAGGTGCGCGTGGTGGCCTCCAGCCGCGAGGACAACTACGACCACGTGCCCACCGAGTTTGCCTGGAACGCCGACGCCGACTACGCCTACATCACCACCAACAACACCATCTACGGCACCCGCTACACCTCCATTCCCGATACCGGCGCGGTGCCCCTGGTGGCCGACGCCAGCAGCAACATCCTTTCCCAACCCCTGGACATCACCCGCTTTGGCGTGCTGTTCGCCGGCGCCCAAAAGAACATCGGCCCCGCCGGGCTTTGCATCGTGGTGCTGCGCAAGGACCTGGCCGGCTTTGAAAACCCCCTCTGCCCCAAGCTGATGAGCTGGGCGCTGCAAATCAAAAACGACAGCATGCTCAACACCCCCAACACCTACGGCATCTACATGGCCAAACTGGGCTTTGAGTGGCTGCGCGATTTGGGCGGCGTGGAGGCCATCTACGAAATCAACCAGCGCAAGGCCGCCCTGCTGTACGACTTTTTGGACAACAGCCGCCTGTTCAAGCCCACCGCCCGCCCCGAATGCCGCTCGCTGATGAACGTTACCTTCGTCACCGGCGACAAGGATTTGGACGCCGCGTTCGTCAAGTACGCCGCCGAACGCGGGCTGGTCAACCTCAAGGGCCACCGCAGCGTGGGCGGCATGCGCGCCAGCATTTACAACGCCATGCCCCAGGCCGGCGTGGAAAAGCTCGTCCAGGTCATGAAAGCCTTTGAAAAGGAGAACGCCTGATGTATAAAATTCAAACCCTTAACGCCATTTCCGACGTTATCCACCGCCACCTCTCGGCCGAAAACTACCTCGTCTCCCCCGAGGAACCCGTGCCCGACGCCATTTTGGTGCGCTCCGCCAGCCTGCATGACCGCGAACTGCCCGACGGCCTCCTGGCCATCGCCCGCGCCGGCGCCGGCACCAACAACATCCCCATCGACGAATGCACCCGCCGCGGCATCGTGGTTTTCAACACCCCCGGCGCCAACGCCAACGCCGTGGCCGAGCTGGTCATCTGCGGCCTGATGCTGGGCAGCCGCAACGTCGCCGGCGGCATCGACTGGGCCGCCTCCCTCAAGGACAAGGGCGCCGACGTGCCCAAGCTCGTCGAAAAAGGCAAGGCCCAGTTCGCCGGGCCTGAGGTGCGCGGCAAGACGCTGGGCGTCATCGGCCTGGGCGCCATCGGCGCCATCGTCGCCAACGCCGCCGCCCAGGGCCTGGGCATGGAGGTCATCGGCTACGACCCCTTCATCAGCGTCGAAAGCGCCTGGTCTCTCAGCCGCGCCGTCCATCGCAGCACCTCCGTGGACGAGGTCTACGCCCGCGCGGATTACCTTACCCTGCACGTTCCCCTCACCGACGGCACCCGCGGCATGATCAACGCCGCCACCATCGCCAAAATGAAGCAGGGCGCACACCTGCTCAACTTCAGCCGCGCTGAGCTCGTCAACGCCCCAGACCTCGCCGCCGCCCTCGAAGCCGGCCGCATCGCCAGCTA
Source organism: Candidatus Limiplasma stercoravium (assembly GCA_018715175.1). Lineage (GTDB taxonomy): Bacteria > Bacillota > Clostridia > Christensenellales > Aristaeellaceae > Limiplasma > Limiplasma stercoravium. The sequence goes on along the minus strand of DVME01000065.1, from coordinate 31,922 downwards.
CGTTACCGACTTCCCCAACGAGGAAGTCCTGGCCATGAAAAACACCATCGCCATCCCCCACCTGGGCGCCAGCACCCCCGAAAGCGAGGAAAACTGCGCGAGCATGGCCGCCTGCGAATTGCGCGACTACCTGGAGCAAGGCCAGATTCGCAACAGCGTCAACTTCCCCTCCGTTTCCCTGGGCCACAGCGAAGGCGTGCGCGTGCTTATTTTGCACGACAACGAGCCCGGCATGGTCAGCGCCATTTCCGCCGCCATCGGCGCGCGCAAAATCAACATCAACAACATGCTCAACAAAAGCCGCAAGGAAATCGCCGTAACCGTCCTGGAGCTGGACCGCGCGCCCGACGCCCGGTTGACCACGGAGCTCAACGCCCTGCCCGGCGTGGTGCGCGTGCGCATCCTCTAAGGCCCTTCCACGCGCCTTGCCCGGCTCCCCAACCGCCCAAGCGGGTTGAGGGAGCCGGTTTTTTTCGCGCAAAGCTGTCCGTTTGGGGCCCTGGGCCCCGTCTAAGAGGTGAAAGGAGGTGAAGCGGCATGCAGGCCGCTGAGCGGGAGGATCAGGACAGGCTGGAGCGGATGATGCGCCTCCACGGGGACGCGCTGGTGCGCATGTGCTATCTGTATCTGCACGACTTTGCCTTGGCGCAGGACGCGGCGCAGGAAACCTTCGTGAAGGCCTGGAGGCGGATGGGGGATTTCCGGGGGGCGTGCAGCGAGCGCACCTGGCTGATGCGCGTAGCCATCAACACCTGCCGGGACATTCACAGAACGGCTTGGATGCGCCACGTGGACCGCGGCACGACGCTGGACTCGCTTCCCGAGGCGGGCGCGGAGGACGCGCACCCCGACGGCGAAGTGCTCAAGGCGGTGATGGCCCTGCCGCGGCGGGAGCGGGAGGCCGTGCTGCTGCGCTACTATCAGGAAATGACGTTGGAGGAGGCGGCGCAGGCGCTTGGCATATCCCAAAGCGCGGTCAAGCAGCGGCTTCAGCGTGCAAACCGGCGGCTCAGGGAACGTTTGAAGGAGTGGTATGAGGATGCGTAACGGTTTGAGGGAAATCGCGGATCGGGAGCTTTCCGCCCTGCGCTGGGAGGCGCGAAACCGAAACGCGGTGTTAGCGCGAACGAAAGGAGCGGTCAAAATGAAAAAGCGGATGTCGGTGGGGCTGATTGTGGCGTTAATCCTGGCGCTGGGCGCGGTTTCGGCGCTGGCGGCGTATGCGCTGACGCGCTCGCCCGAGGCGCAGGCCATGCATGAGGCGCGCCAGGCGCTGAGGGACGCCTATGGGCTCAGCGCGGAAACCCTGGGCATTTTTGTGGCGGAATACGAGGAAACCCAGCAGGGCTGGCGCGTGACGATGCGCGCGGGCGACGGCGTTGACGGCGAGCGCGCGGGCGTGTACACGGTGGAAAAGACGCAGGACGGGCTCGCGGCCGCCTGGAGCCACGACGGTTTGGATCCTGCGCTATGGCGCGGCGGCGATTTGACGGCGCCGGCCTATGGGCAGGAGCAGCTGTACCGGGCGCTTCACGAGGGCCGGGAGGAAGCCGAACGCCTGGCGCGGGAAAGCGCGGCCGCCCTGCCTGCCGCAACGCCTGCGCCGGGGCCTGTCAACGAGGACGCCAGCGTGTGGATGGACGTGCGCGAGGTAGCGCCCGGCCCGGACGACATGAGCCTGGCCGAAGCCAAGGAGCGGATGCGCGCCGCGGCGCGGGAGGAATGGTCGCTCAGCGAGGCGCAGGCGCAGGACATCGGCACGGCGGCGGACTACGACGAGGTCGGCGCGCGGCTGGTGGAGGACAATGCGGGCCGGCGCATGTGGGAATTTGCGCTGGAGGTCGATCTGGAGGGCGCGCATGTGAGCGGCGGCGTGTTTGTGGACGCGCAGACCGGAGAAATCGTGCGCTTTGACTACACCTCCCTGGGAAACGGCTGACATCCAAAAAAAAGGGGGACGTTCCGCCAAGAACGTCCCCCACAAGCAAAGGCCGGCGGCAGCCGGCCTTTTTAGAGGCGTCTATCAGTCCCATTCCTCCACGCTGACTTCCAGCGCCGTAAGCGTGTCCACGCCGTCCACCTCGGTCATGTCCTGGTAGTACACCTTCACGATCTGGCGCTCGTCCCAGTCGTCGTCAAAGCGCATCAGCGTGCCCTGGTCAATGTTGACCCGGATGCGTTCGCCCGAGGCGCTCACCAGCGTAAAGCCCTGCTCGTCCACATCCTCCGCGGTGCCCGTGACCACCGGCACGTCGATGTGCAGGGCGCCCACCTGCCCCGGATAGCTCATGGCCATCACGCCGTTGTAATACACCGTCATGGGCACGCCCATGAAAATGTGCGGCGCATCCTCGGGCACGCGCACCAGCACGGCGCCAAAGGTCTTATCGTTCGTGAGCATCACGCCCGTGGTGGAAAACCACGCCGCTTCGCCCGTGAGCCGGTAGCAGCCCACCTTGTCGGCGTGCGCCTGGGGCGGCAGGCTGCGGGTGGTGCGGCCGTCGTACTTAACGATGACGTACATGCCCACTTGCACTTCCTCTTCGATGAGGACGCCGTCCCAAAGGGTGCTGTCGTCCACGGTGACGTAGACCTCGTCAAGCTTCTCGTCGTCCAGGATAAAGCCCTCTTCCTCCAGGCGCAGCACCAGCCCCTGAAGCGTGGCGCCTTCCTCGGCCAGGGCGGGCATGGCGGCCAGGAGCGTCAGAGCCGCCAACAGCGTCGAAACCAAGCATTTCATCATGCGTTTCATCGTTCAAAATCCTCCCGATTGACAATCTGCAAGCGCAGGGGCCGGGCCTGCGGCTCGTCCCGCGCTCACTCTATACAAACGACGCTCCCCCGCGCCGGGTTCCGCCGTTTATTCCAAAAGCGAAAAAAAATCCACTTGGCTGGTTTCGGGCAGGCCGTCCAGCGCGCCTTGCTTGCGCAGCATGTCCACCACGCTTTGTCCCAGGCGCGCGCGCTGGCGCAAGTCTTCCACGCTAATGAAGGGCCGGTTGGGATCGCGGTTGTCCACGATGCTCTGCGCCGGCTGCTCGCCAAAGCCGTTGATGGACGTAAAGGGACAGCGCAGGTCTGCGCCCTCGGGCAAGAAGCGGCGCGCATCGCTTTTGTACAGGTCCACCGGCAGCATGCGAATGCCGCGCAGCTGCATTTCCAAAAGCATATGATAGGCCACCTTTTCCTGCTTGACGCGGGCGGAGAGCTTTTCGTCGCTGAGGCGGTAGGCGCGAATGCGCTCGCGCAGGGCCTCCACGTCCATAAGCATTTCCCCCGCGTCGAAGCCGTCGCCGCGGATGCTGAAGTAGGCCGCGTAATACGCCTGGGGATGGTACACCTTAAACCACGCCACGCGCAGCGCCATGGTCACGTAGGCCACGGCGTGGCCCTTGGGGAACATGTACTTGATTTTCTGGCAGCTTTCGACGTACCACTGCGGCACGCCGTGCTCGCGCATGGCGGCTTCCATCTCGGGCTTGAGGCCGCGGCCCTTGCGCACGGACTCCATGGTGTCAAAGCTCAGCTTGTTCTCCACGCCCTTGGAGATGAGGTAGTTCATGATGTCGTCGCGGGTGCAGATGCATTCGCTCAGCACCGCCGTGCCGCTTTTGACCAAATCCTCGGCGTTGCCGTTCCACACGTCGGTGCCGTGGCTCAGGCCCGAAATGCGGATGAGCTCCTCCATGGTTTTGGGGCGGGTGCTTTTGAGCACGCCCAGGGTAAAATCCGTGCCGAACTCGGGCACGCCCAGGGTGCCGGTGTCCCACAGGAGATCCTCGGCGCTCATGCCCAGGGCCTCGGGGGAAAGGAAGAGGCTCATCACCTTTTCGTCGTTGAGGGGGATGGCGCGGTAGTTGACGCCGGTAAGCTCGCACAGGCGGTGGATCATGGTGGGATCGTCGTGGCCCAGGCAGTCGAGCTTGACCAAAATGTCGTGCATGGAGTTAAAGTCGTAGTGCGTGGTGATGGTATCGCCGGTCACGTCGTCGGCGGGGTGCTGGATGGCGGTAAACTGGCAGATGTCGTAGTCCTTGGGCAGCACCACGATGCCGCCGGGGTGCTGGCCGGTGGTGCGCTTGACGCCCACGCAGCCGGCGGCCAGGCGTTCCTTGTGGGCGCGGCCGGCGGTGATTTGGCGCTCCTCCAGGTACTTGGCCGCAAAGCCGAAGGCGGTCTTTTCGGCCAGGCCGCTGATGGTGCCGGCGCGGTACACGAAGCCCTTGCCGAAAAGCTCCTCGACGTAGGCGTGGGCGCGCGGCTGGTATTCGCCGGAGAAGTTGAGGTCAATGTCGGGCACCTTGTCGCCCTTGAAGCCCAGGAACACTTCAAAGGGGATGTCAAACCCGTCGCGCGCCATGGGATTGCCGCACAGATGGCAGGTGCGCGGCGGCAGGTCTACGCCCACGGCGCCCAGCTCCGGCTCGGCCCACTCCACGCGGTGGCAATGGTCGCAGCGGTAGTGCGGCGGCAGGGGATTGACCTCGGTGATACCGCACATGGTCGCCACAAAGCTCGACCCCACCGAGCCGCGGCTGCCCACCAGGTAGCCGTCGGCCAGGGACTTGCTGACCAGCTTTTGGGCGATGGAGTACAGCGTGGCAAAGCCGTAGCCGATGATGCTGGACAGCTCTTTGTCCAGGCGCTTTTCCACAATCTCGGGCAGGGGATCGCCGTAGAGCTCGCGGGCGCGGGAGCGGGCGCGGGTTTCGATGTCGTTGGCAGCCTCGGGCCAGAAGGGTTGAAAGGTGTCCTCGCCCTTGGGATGCTTGGGAAACAGGCGCAGCTCCTCGACGCTTTGGGCGATGCGGCGGGGGTTGTCCACCACGACTTCGCGGGCTTTTTCGGGGCCGAGGTAGGCAAACTCGTCCAGCATTTCGCGCGTGGTTTTGAAATACAGGGGCGGTTGGTTGTCGCAGTCCTTGTAGTTCAAACCGGCCTGGAGGATGGTGCGGTAAATGGCGTCCTGCGGGTCCAGGAAATGCACGTCGCCGGTGGCTACCACGGGCTTGCCCAGGCGCTGGCCCAGGCGCACGATGCGGCGGTTGAGGTCGCGCAGCTGCTCGTCGTTTTTCACGTCGCCCTCGCGCACCAAAAAGGCGTTGTTGGCCAGGGGCTGGATTTCCAGGTAGTCGTAAAAGCGGGCGATGCGCTCCAGCTCGGCGTCGGGCCGGCCCGCGACGCAGGCTTTGAACAGCTCGCCGCTTTCGCAGGCGCTGCCCAGCAGCAGGCCCTCGCGGTATTGCTCGATCAGCTTGCGGGGCATGCAGGGGCGATGGTAAAAATAGCGCAGGTTGCTCAGCGAAATCAGGTGGTTGAGGTTTTCCAGGCCCTTTTGGGTGCGGCACAGCAGGACGATGTGATACCGTTCGCCCAGGGTTTCGCCGGCCACGCAGCGATCCACGTCCCCAAGGCGCTGGGCGCCGCGGGCCTTGGCCTGGGCGAGCATGAGGGCGAGGCACTTGGCGGTGGCGGTGGCGTCGTGCACGGCGCGGTGCGCGTTTTTGAGCGACACGCCCAGGTTGCGGCACACGTTTTCGAGCTTGTGGGATTTTTGGTCGGGAAAGAGCCGCCGGGAAAGGGTGAGGGTGTCGACGACGGGCGCGTGAAACGTCGTGCCCAGGCGCTCGCATTCGGCCGCGAAAATGCCCATGTCAAAGGGCGCGTTGTGCGCGGCCACCGGGCGGTCGCCGATGAAATCCAGCAGCTTGGGGAGGGCTTGGGCGAAGCTTTCGCGGCCCTCGAGCATGCGGTCGGTGATGCCGGTCTTGTCCGTAATGATTTTGGGCACCGGGACGCCGGGATTGCAAAGCAGGCTGAGCTCGCCGGTGATCTGCCCGCCCTCCAAGCGCACCGCGCCGATCTCGATGATGCGGGCGACGGCGGTGTTGAGGCCCGTGGTTTCAAAATCCAGCACCACCATGGGCGCGTCGAGGGGGGTGTCGTCGGGATCGGTCACAATGGGGGTCAGGTCGCACAGGTAGCCCTCCACGCCGGGCAGGAGCTTGATGCCGTGCTTTTTGGCGGCGCTGAAAGCCGCGGGGAAGGCCTGGGAGCAGCCGTGATCCGTAATGGCCACCGCCTCGTGCCCCCACGCCGCGGCCCGGGCGATGAGCGCGCCGGCCTCGGCCGTGGCGTCCATGGCGCTCATGTTGGTGTGCATGTGCAATTCCACGCGCTTTTCCGGCTCGTCGTCCGTGCGCTGCGCCTGCGGCAGAACCTGCATGTCGCGCGCAATCACGCACAGCTCGCCCAGGTAGCGGTCCATGGCGCACTCGCCGCGCACGCGCAGGCGGACGCCGTTTTGCAGGCGCGATATCTGCCGGCGCACGCGGGCGCGCTCCTCCTCGGTGGGGGCGGACGCCTCGGCCTGGCGGCGTTGCTGGTAGCGGAAAAACGCCTTGCAATACACCGTAAAGGTGTCGTCGTAGAGCGCAAAGCTCGCCAGGGCCGTCTCGCCGCCCTTGAGCTCCTTGATTTCGTCCAGGCCCGTCACCGTGCCCTCGATGACCACCACGCCGCTGTCCTCGGCCAATTCCGCGATGGGCACGGGCTTGTCGCCCACGGCCCGGCCCTTGATCACCGGGTCCTCGGCGGGCTTGGCGGGCTTGGGCGGCGGCGCGGGCTTGGGCGGAGGCGGCGGAGGGGCCACGAAGCCCCGCGCCTTGCGCATGTCCTGCACCCATTTTTCCCGCTCCCCGCAAACCGTCAGCTCCACCCGCACGCGGGTGCGGAAGATGTCGTACACGGCCTGCTCCAGCCGCCCTTCCAGGCCCCGCGCGCGGAAGAAGGAAAGGGCCGTCTCGTCCGGGCAGGTGATGAGCAGCCGTTCCCCGGCCAGCGTCCAGCCCGTGTCGTCCAGCCAGGCGCGCATGGCCGGGCTTTGACGGCGCAAAAAGTCCTTGAGCACGGTTTGGTAGCGCTCCACCCCGCTCAAGAAATCCTGCGCAAGCCCTGGGCTGGCCACCCTGAGCGCTACGCTCAGCTCCGGAAACAGCGCCCGCAGGCGTTCTTCCAGGAGCAGGTATTCCTTTTCGCCCACCAGCTCGTCGCTGAGAAAGCTCATGTAGGCCTTGTTGGTCTTTTTTTGGTAATAGATGCGCTCCACCCGCAGCTTGCCCTTGAGCGCGGGCGCGGTGCCTTCCAGCTGCTCAATCAGTTCGGCCTTGGTCATGCTACGCCTCCCGCTCGTACAGCGCCAGCCATTTTTCGCGCAGGGCCGCCCAGGAATAGTGCTGGGGCAGCAAGGCGCGCTTTTGGGGCGCAAGGGGCGTCAGCTCGCCGTCCAGCGCGCGGCACACCAGCGCGGGCAGCTCGGAAAAGTCGTGGAATTCGTTCAGCCGGATGCCCAGGTCGTCCAGGGGCGGGTAGGCAAGCCAATCGCCCTTGAGCACCACGGCGCCGGCGTAAAGGTATTCCTGCATGGTGCCGGAAAAGGAATCCGTGGTGATGCCCAGAAGAAAAACATCCGTTGAAAGGCGCAGCATGGCGTTTTCGTCGGGGCCCATGAAGCGCGTGAAGGTGACGGTGCGGCAGGGCAGCGAGGCGGCGAACGCCTGCACGCTTTGGGTGTAGTCGGGGTCGTTGTTGCCGTAGGTTATCTGAAGCACCAGCGTCAGCGCCTTGAGGCGCTGGGGCGGCAGGGCGGAGAGGGCCTGGAGCATTTCCAGGGGGCGCTGGGCGCGGGAGGCGTTGTAGCACACGGCCACCACAAAGGCGTCCGGGTCGATGCCCAGGGCTTGGCGGCAGGCGCGGCGGTCGTGGGTTTTTTGCACGCGGGCGATGTCGTCATAGCCGGACTGCCCAACGGGGATGGCGCGGCATTTGCGGGCCACGGCGTCGCCCAGGGTTTCGCGCAGGTAGGCGATGTTGTCGGGGTTGACCACCGACAGGCCGTCGCAGTGCATGAGGTAGGGGCGCATGCGGCGCAGGTTGCCTAGCGGCGCGCGCAGAAGGTCGCTGCCCCAAAAGCTGCACGCCCACACGCAGCCGAACCGCCGCGCCGCGCCTTGGCCCAGGGCCAGGTCTTTGGCGCAGAGGTAGTGGTTGTGTACCGCGTCAAAGGGCCCCAGGCGGGCCAGGTCGCGCAGGTTCAAAAGGATGCGCGCCCACATGCGCAGGCGGGGCACATGCCGCACCAGGGGCAGGGTGTGGGAATCGCGGTAAACGGTTACGCCCTTTTCCCGGAAAAAGTCGGCGTAGACGCCCCGGTCGCCCCAGATGGGATAGAGCACAACCTCGTAGCCCGCGGGCAAAAGGACGTTTTCCAGCATTCGCTTGGTATAGATGTTGTTGCTGTCGGCGATGAGGAGCAGTCGCTTCATGGTTTCCTCCTTTGGTGGGCGCGGCGGCGCAGGCGGCCTTGGGCGGCGGACAGCAGCTGTCCGGCGGCGCGGCCCAGGGTTTTGAGCTCCTTGGCGAATACGGCCACGGCCAGAAGAAGGCAGACGGCGATGGCCGCGTACTTTTGCGCGCCCGTGAGCAGCCAGTTGGCCACGGACGCCAAAAGCATCAGCCCCACGCCGCCGCCCAAGGCCCGGTAGCCTCGGATGGCGCGGTAGTAGTGCTCGCCCACGGCGGTGCGCAGAGCCAGGGTCAGCACCGCCGTCAGCGCGGAGGCCATGGCCGCGCCGGTCATGCCCAGCGCTGGGATGAGCGCGTAGCACAGCGCGATGTTCACCAGGGCGCTGAGCAGGTAAATCAGCGTGGTCCAGTAGCTTTTTTTGGAAATCAGGATGCCCATGCCGGTGGTTTCGCCCAGGCAGTAGCAGATGGGCGAAAGGAACAAAAACGGAAAATACACCACCGAGCTTCGGTAGCTGCGTCCCAGCAGCAAAAACACGGGCGATTGCAGCAGCGTCAGCCCCAGGCCCAAGAAGGTCAGCAAACAGGCCATGGAGCGGTGGACGGCGTCAAAGCGGGCGCTTTCGTCGCTTTGGTAGTTGTCCAGCACGTAGGGAGACCAGTAGGTGTTAAAGCCGGTCTGAACGATGTTGATGGTGGAGGCCAGGGCCAGGGCGCTGGTATAGACGCCGGTGGCCTCCATGCCCAGGAGCTGGCGCAGGGCCAGGGTGCTGACCGAGCTGTTGAGCCAGGACAAAAGGCTCAGGGGCATCAGCGGCAGGGAAAACCGCGCCAGCTCGCGCACGCAAGCCGGGGTGGGCCGGGCGTGCACATCCAGGCGCTTGCGCTGAATCCAGGCCGTGAGCGCGGCGAAGGGCAGCATCAGCCCCGTAAGGGACACAATGGCGGCCCGGCCGCTGGCCGCGATGAAGCCCACGCCCAGGTAGGCGATCTTGGTCAGCGCCGCCTGGCTGACGCCCTGCACGGTGTAGGGCAGCGGGTTTTGCTCCATGCGGTAGCTCAGCGACAGGAAACGAAACGCCACCAGCGACAGGCTGTACAGGCACAAACAGGCGTACACCCAGGCGTCGGGCGCGCCCGCGATCTGCTCGCTGACCGGGGCCCAAAACAGGCTGCCCGCCGCGCCCAGCAGCGCGCAGGCGCCCAGGGCAACGCCCAGGCAGAACGTCAGCAAGCCGCGCTGGGAAACGCCGGGGGGCCGCTCCTTGTAAAAGCGCACGAAAGCCTGATCCAGCCCCAGGTAGCACACCGAGCAGATCAGGGAGGTGTAGGTGCCAAAAAGGTTGACCTTGGCCAGCTCGCCGGGGGCGAAGAGGCGCGTGGAAAGGGGCGTGGCCACGAACCCCAGGAGAAAGGAAATCCAGCTGACCATGGAAAAGCCGACGAGGTTTTTGAGAAATTTGCGGTTGCTGGGCTGCATGGGGCCTCCTTTTCCGGCCTCAGGCGGCCTTGGGCAGCGTAAAGGTGAAAACGGTTTGCTCCGGGCCGCTTTGGAAGGACAGGACGCCGCCGTACTCGTCCAGGATGCCGGCGACGATGCTCAGGCCCATGCCGCGGCCTTCGCCCTTGGTGGAAACGCCGGGCTGCGTCAGGCGGTCGCGCAAATCGAGCGGGATGGCGGGGCCGTTGTTGGCTACGGAAAACACAAACCCCTTGAGTTCCTGGCGCACCCGCAGGCGCACCCTGGGCGAGGGCGCTTCCTGGGCGGCGTCCATGGCGTTGTCCAGCAGGTTGGCCACCACGCGGCACAGCTCCCAGGGCGGGATGGCCAAAGCGTCCAGGGCGCTTTGGATGTCCAGCTCCAGGGCGATGCCGCGCTCCTCGCAGGCGGCGCTTTTGACTTGCAAGAGGGCGTTGAAGGCGGCTACGCGCGTGCGCAGCACCTTGGACACGGAGCGCAGCTCGTCGTAGACGCGCTCGAGGTAATCGGCGGCCTCGGCGGACTCGCCCATTTCCAGGAGGCTGTAGACGACCTGGATGTGGTTGAGAAAGTCGTGGCGTTGGGCGCGCAGGCGCTGGTTGAGGGCTTCCATCTGGTCGTTGGTCTGCTGAAGGCCGTGAATCATGCGTTCGCGGCGGCGGGTGCGCAGGGCGTCGGCGATGTCGATGGCGGCGCCCCACACGGCCATGGCCGCGCCCAGCACCACGATGAGCATCAGCGACGCGCTGGCGCCCTGTTCCAGCGACAGGGCATAGACGGCAAAGACGAGGATCACGCCGATTTGCACGGCGTTGACGACGACGGCGTACAGGGCGGCCTTGTTGACATCGGGGTTTATGCGCCGTTTGCGGTATAGGGTCATGGGGCGAATCGCTTCCTTGGGCCGGGAAGTCCCGGCGGGTGATGGGGCTCAGCCGTCCAGCCAGGCGGCGTAGCGCTCGCGCGGATAGGCGCTGCGAATCATGCTCGCCAGAAAGTCCAGTTCCTCCTGGGTATAGAAGGAGGCGTACTTTTGGTAAAGCACGCGCATGGCGTTAAGGCTGCCGGCGCGGAGGCTGTAATCGTTGAGCTTGATGAAATTGGAGGAAAACGGCGTCAGCCCGTCAAACACCACGCCCATGAGGTCGTCGGCCATTTCGCGGATGTCGTCCAGGCGCAGGCGGCGGCGGGTGTAGTTGTCGGTCGCCACGGTCATGGTGCGCCGGGTCAGTCCGTTCAGGCGGGTGATGAGCAGGCTTTCCAGCCCGTCGCGCAGGCTTTCCAGGCTTTGGCGGTAGGGCGCGTATTGGCGCAGGTGATCGGCCAGCTCGTCGCACAGGGCGGCGTTGGCCTCCACGAACAGCGCGCCCAGCCAGGGCCGCAGCGCGCGCCGCACGTCCGAGACGTCGATGGGCATCGCCATGCCGTTGCCCTCCCCCCGCGGTCGTTCATCATTGCGAAACATACTTTCTACAAGGAGCGGGGGGATTCCTTGTTTTTCGGTGGAGGCGGGCGCACAAAGGTTTAAGAAAATGGTAAAAACTTTGAAATATAGTGAATAAATATTCGTTTTTGACATGGAAAATGCCATGTTTTGTGGAGGGATGCGCCGCCCACCACCACCTGTGGAAAAAGAGGTTTTCAACATACGGCGGCTTATGCAAAAACGCCGCGAACGGGGCGCTTGTCAAATCCGTCCGGTTTTGTTATGATAGCGCATGGAACGCGGAAAAGAAAGAAGGCTTTTTTCCACAAAGCCGCCCGCCGGAAAGCAGGCCGGGACGCGCGGCATGTGGAAAACGCGCGCAAGGATAAAGTGTATAATATACAGCAATGGAAGGTTGACGCAATGTGAAAAACGCCCAGGAGCTATGGGAAAATACCTGCCGCGTGCTGCGCCAGAAGATGTCCAGCATCAGCTACAACACGTGGATCGACGCCGCGCTCAAGCCCTACGAGCTCATCGACGACGTACTGATGCTTGAATGCGTCAGTCCCGTGATGTACCAAATGGGCACCAGCCGCTACATGGATCAGGTGCAAAACGCGGTGTGCACGGCCGCCGGCCGCGCCATGAAGGTCGAGGCGCTCTCCGGCGACGAGCTCAAGGACCGGGTGGCCCAGCTCAAGGCGCGCAGCACCGGCGACGATATCGCCCTGCTCAACCCCAAATACACCTTCGACACCTTCGTGGTGGGCTCCAGCAACCGCTTTGCCCACGCGGTGTCCCTGGCCGTGGCCGAGGTGCCCGCCAAGGCCTATAACCCGCTGTTCATCTACGGGGGCGTGGGCCTGGGCAAAACCCACCTCATGCACGCCATCGGCCATTACGCCCACGAGCTGTATCCGCAAATGAAAATCCTTTACATCACCAGCGAGGATTTCACCAACCAGCTCGTCAACGCCATGCAGACCAACCGCAACCAGGCCTTCCGCGACCGCTTCCGCAACGTGGATATCCTCATGGTGGACGGTATCCAGTTCATCGCGGGCAAGCACGGCACGGAGGAAGAGTTTTTTCACACCTTCAACCACCTGCGCGAAGCCGGCAAGCAGATCGTCATGACCTCCGATAAACCGCCCAAGGAAATCCAAAAGCTGGAGGAACGCCTGTGCAGCCGCTTCGAGGGCGGCCTGGTGGCCGATATCCAGCGCCCCGATTTTGAAACCCGCCTGGCCGTGCTGCGCAAGAAGGCCGAGTTTGAAAAGCTGGTCATCGGCGACGATATCCTGGCCCTCATCGCCGAAAAGATCGACACCAACATCCGCGAGCTCGAGGGCAGCCTGACCCGCCTGACCGCCTACTCCACCCTCACCCGCCGGCCCATCGATATGCAGCTGGCCCGCGAAGCCCTGCGCGAGCTGTTCATCCACAGCGAAAAGCGCGCCATTACCTGCGATACGGTGCAGGAGGCCGTGGCCGGCTACTACGGCATCAGCGTGGACGACCTCAAAAGCCCCAAGCGCAACCACGATATCTCCGTGCCGCGCCAAATCGCCATGTACCTCACCCGCGAAATGCTGGGCCTGAGCCTGACCAAAATCGGCGACGCCTTCGGCGGGCGGCATTACACCACGGTGCTGTCCTCCCTGGAAAAGGTGGAGGAATCCATCAAACAGTCGCCCAGCCTGGCCAACCTCCTGGATGATATCCGCCGCATGATCCGCGGCGGAAAATAAAAGTTTGCAAAAAAAGCTTTGCAAACGATGGAAATCATGCTATAATAGGGCCGTTGCCCAGCTTAGGTATATTGGTTCAGGTTCCTTTTTCCTTCAGTTTGTGTGGAAGCATGGAAACCCAAGACCAGCAAACCCAGAGTCAATGGCAAACACAAACAAATGGAGGGAATCCGACCATGTTCCAGGACAAAACCCTGACCTGCCGTGACTGTGGCAGGGAATTCGTGTTCACCGCGTCCGAGCAGCAGTTCTTCGCCGAGAAGGGCTTCCAGAACGACCCGACTCGCTGCCACGAGTGCCGCGCCGCCCGCCGCAACCGCGATAACCCCAACCGCGCGGAGCGCCAGTACTACGAAGTGATCTGCGACGGCTGCGGCGCCACCACCCAGGTGCCCTTCCAGCCCCGCGGCGACCGTCCGGTGTACTGCCGCGAGTGCTTCGAGCGCAACCGCAACAACCAGTATTAACACCATCGCCCCGGCCAAACGGCCGGGGCGTTTTGATGGGCGCAAGGCCGCTTCGCGCAGGGGCTCTCAGCGGCTGACGTGCTTTTTCATGTGGTTGAGCGCGTTTTTCTCCAAACGGCTCACCTGCGCCTGCGAAATGCCGATCTCCCCGGCGACCTCCATCTGCGTTCGGCCCTGGAAAAACCGAAGCGTCAGGATGTGCTGCTCGCGCTCGCTGAGGCGGCTGAGCGCCTCGCGCACGCCGATGACGTCCAGCCAGGCGTTGTCGGGCCGCTTTTCGTCGGTCACTTGGTCCATGATGTACAGCGCGTCGCCGCCGTCGTTGTACACGGGCTCAAAAAGGCTGACCGGATCCTGAATGGCCTCCAGCGCGAACACCACGTCCTCGCGCGGCAGGCACAGCTCCTGGGCCAATTCGGTCACGTTGGGCTCGCGGCCCAGGCTTTCGGCCAGGCGGTCGCGGGCCTTGAGCGCTTTGTAGGCGATGTCGCGCAGGCTGCGGCTGACGCGGATGGCGTTGTTGTCGCGCAGGTAGCGCCGGATTTCTCCGATGATCATGGGCACCGCGTAGGTTGAAAAGCGCACGTTCTGCGACACGTCAAAATTGTCCAACGCCTTCATCAGCCCAATGCAGCCTACCTGAAACAAATCGTCCACGTTTTCGCCGCGGTTGCCAAAGCGCTGCAAAACGCTCAGCACCAGGCGCAGGTTGCCGCGGATGAACTCGTCGCGGGCGTTGCGGTCTCCCGCGTGAACCAATGGGAAGAGCTCGCGCATGCGCTCGTTGGTGATCACCGGCAGCGTGGAGGTGTCCACGCCGCAAATTTCAACCTTGTTCAAAGCCATTCCGCATCCCTCCACACCAAGGCTTGTACCTGAAGTATGGGATGGGGACGCGGGTTTTATGCCGCTTCGTCAGGATGGCAAAAAGCAAGCGAAAAACCGGCAAAAAAAACAGGATTCCGGCGCCGCCGGGTCGAAAATACGCTGCGCGGAGGTGAGAGGATGAAAACCTTGGCAGACTGGATCGCCCAGGCGAAGCGGGCGGTCTTTTTGGGCGGCGCGGGGGTAAGCACAGCCAGCGGCATACCGGATTTTCGCAGCGCGCACGGGCTGTACGCGGGCGCGCAGGGGCAAAGCTACGAGGACATGCTCAGCGCGCGTTCTTTTTGGCGCGACCCGGATGGCTTTTGGCGCTTTTACCGCGACGTGATGCTCTATCCCCAGGCGCGGCCCAACGCCGCGCACGAGGCGTTGGCGCGGTGGGAGCGCCGGGGGACGCTGCGGGCGGTGCTGACGCAGAACATCGACGGATTGCACCAGCGCGCGGGCAGCCAAAACGTGCTGGAGCTGCACGGCAGCGTGCTGAGCAACGCCTGCACGCGCTGCGGCCGGCCTTATGCGCTGGAGGAAGCGCTCAGGCAGCCGGGCACGCCGCGCTGCGCGTGCGGGGGCGTGCTCAAGCCCGACGTGGTGCTCTACGGCGAGCCGCTGAACGAGTCGGTTTTGGAGCGGGCGGTGGATGAGGTCATGGCCTGCGATTTGCTGGTGGTGGGCGGCACGTCGCTGGTGGTGCATCCGGCGGCAGGGCTGGTCAGCTATTTAAGGCCCGGAGCGCCGCTGGTAATCATCAACCGCGACCCCACGCCCTATGATGGGCAGGCGCAGTTGCTGGTGCGGGACGATATCGGCCTTTCGCTTTCCCAGGCGGTGCTATAAGCCCCGGGCGATGGCGCTGAGCAGGCGTTCCTCCTGGTCTTTGAGCTTGACGGCGGGGTCAAAGCGCGCCGGCTCGCCCACCAAGATAACGCGGGCGCGGTGGTCGATGTGAACCGGATAAAACGCCAGCGTAAGGCCCAGGGCGCGGTAGGCCATGGGCGCCAGCTGCAAAAAGCCGCGGTTGAGCTGCTCGTAATGCGTGCCGTGGCCGGAAGGCTGCTGCGGGAAAATAATCAGGTGTTCGCCTTGGCGCAGGTATTCCACGCTCTGGCGAAAGGTGCGGATGACGCGCGCGTCGTGGTACACGGGCACGCCGGGCACGCTGCGAAGAATCGGGGGAAGGATCAGCGCGGCCAGGTAGGGCAGGGTGGCGTTGTAAAGCGGCTCCAGGCGGCAGCCGGGCTTCCACCAATAGTCCTGGCGCACATAGGCGGGCACCTCGCGGGGCTGGGTGACGGCGGCGTTGAGCCACGGATGGCAATGCCGGCTGAGCGCAAAATGCGCGCACATGTCGATAGGCCCCAGGGCGCCGGCGTGATTGGCGCAAAAAACGCTGGGAGCGCCGTCAAACGGCGTGGCCCACCGGGTTTCCATGCCAGGCATGAAAAGCCGCGCGGCGCCCCTGAGCACCGTGTAAAGCTTGCCCATGAAACCCCTCCCCCAAAACGCTATCGTCGCTTTTATACCATACGCCAGGGGCGAATGCAAGCAAACGGTGGCGTTTTTTCGCGTTTCGTGCTATACTCGCCTCACGGCGCGCCGCGCCGCAACGATAGCAAGGAGGCCGGGCCGTGCTCAAGGCATACGCGCTGTTCGATTTTGACGGCACCCTCATCGCGGGGGATTCCATCGTCCGCTTTTTGCGCTTTGCCCGCAGGCGGGGCGCGGCCGGATGGGGCCACGCGGCGCGGGCGGCGGCGTGGGCGGCGGCATACGGGCTGGGCCTGGCTTCGGCCGCGCGCGCCAAGGAAGGCGCGCTTGGCTTTTTGGCCGGGCGCACGCAGGCGCAAATGCAGGCGCTGGCGGAGGCGTTTTGCGAGGAGGAACTGATGCCCCGCCTGCGCAAACAAGGCGTGCAAACGCTTTGCCGGCTGGCGCAGGAGGGCAAGAGCGTGCTTTTGCTCAGCGCGTCGCCGTCGTTTTACCTGGAGCCGCTCATGCGCCGCCTGCCGCTGGAGGGCGTCATCGCCACGCGCCTGCACGTGGAGCAGGGCGTGTACACGGGCCGCTTGGCGGGCGAAAACTGCCGCGGCGTGCAAAAGCCGCTGCGCTTGGCGGAATACCTGGCGGCGCGGGGCGACACGCTGGACTACGCCGCGTCGTGGGCCTTTGGCGACAGCGGCGGGGATTGGCCGATGTTGCAGCTGTGCGCGCACCGGGTGGCGGTTCATCCGCGGCGGTCGCTGAGAAAGCGCATGGGGCCGGGGGCGGACGTGGCGCTGTGGGACGAGGGCTGAAAGGGGGCGTGCCCATGCGGGATTGGACGGACTGGGACGACGCGGAACGCGTCTTACAAGAGGGATTGCAAAGCGGGGCGTACACCGCGGCGTGCCTTTTGGTGGGCCGGCGCGAGCGCGTGCTGTACCGCCGCGCCCTGGGCCGCCTGAGCGTGGAGGACGACGCGCCCCCCGCCAACGCCCAAACCCGGTTTGACCTGGCTTCCGTCACCAAGCCGCTGGTGGTGGGCATGCTGTCGCTGCGCGCGATCGAGTCGGGGCGGCTGTGCCTGTGGGACCGGCTGGATACGTTTGTGGACGCGCCCGCGGACAAGCGCGGCATCACCGTGGGCCAGCTTTTGACGCATACGGCGGGGTTTGGCACGGGGCTGCACTTGTGGCGCCTGGCGCGTTCGGCGCAGGAAAGCGCCGGGCTTTTGCTCAACGCGCCGCTGGAATCGCCGCCGGGCAGCCGGGTGCGCTACTGCTGCGCGGGGTACCTGCTGATGGGCCAGCTGCTGGAATGCCTGTACCATACGGAGCTTTCGCAACTGGCCAACCGGGAGGTCTTTGCGCCGCTGGGTATGACCTCCACGGGCTACCGGCCCCAGGAGGGCAACATTGCCGCCACGGAAATGCAGGATGACGGACGCTGCCTGCAAGGGGTGGTACACGACGAAAACGCGCGCTTTTTGAACGGCGTGGCGGGCAACGCGGGCGTGTTTTCCACCATGGACGATCTGGCCTTGTTCATGCAGATGCTCTCTTTGCAAGGCGCTTTGCCCGACGGCACGCGCTACCTCAGCCCCGCTACCGTGCGCCTGGCCATGCGCAACCATACCCCGGGGCTGGGCCAGGCGCGCGGCCTGGGCTTCGCCCTGCCCAGCCTGGACAACGGCTTTGCCGGCGACCTGTTCCCTCCCCAAACCGTGGGACACACGGGCTTTACCGGCGCCAGCTTCGCGCTGGATCCCGAAAGCGGGCTGTACGTGGTGTTTTTGACCAACCGCGTCTGCCCCTCGCGCGACAGCCTGGAAATCTACCGCATCCGGCGGTTGATTCATAACATCGTCTACGCCCGCGCACAGTAACGCAGGAGGCCGATATGGAAAGGATCATCGAGCTTTTGGATACCACCCTGCGCGACGGGGCGCAGGGCGGAGGCGTGGAGCATTCCCTGGAGGACAAGCGCAAGATCGCCGGGCTATTGGACCGGCTGGGCGTGCCGCTCATCGAGGGCGGCAACCCGGGCGCCAACCCCAAGGACGAGGCGTTTTTCGCCCTGGCCCGGCGCGCGCCCTTTTTGAGCGGCGCTGTGCTGGTGCCCTTTGGCAGTACCTGCCGCGCCGGGGCCGACCCAGCGGACGATTCTGCCCTGGCCGCGCTGGTCAACGCGGGGCAGCCGGTGGTGTCGGTGTTTGGCAAGGCGGACGTGCGCCAGGTGCGCGACGTCCTGCGCGTGACGCCCCAGGAAAACCTGCGCATGATCGAGCAGAGCGTGGCGTTTTTGCGCGCGCGCGGGTTGCGCGTGCTCTTTGACGCCGAGCACTTTTTCGACGGCGCGCTCACCGAGCGCGACTATGCCTTTGAAGCGCTGCGCGCGGCGGCGCGCGGCGGGGCGGACACGCTGGTGCTGTGCGACACGCGGGGCGGATCCATGCCCGAGGCCATGCGCGCGCGCACCGCGGAGGTGCGGGCGGCTTTTGACGGGGTGAAGGTGGGCATCCATTGCCATGACGACATGGGCCTGGCCGTGGCCGGGAGCCTGGCGTGCGTGGACGCGGGCGCGTCCATGGCGCAGGTGACGGTGGGCGGCGTGGGCGAGCGGTGCGGCAACGCCTGTTTGGGTACGCTTTTGCCCACGCTGCAACTCAAGCTGGGCTACCGGGTGATTCCGCCGCAGAACCTGCCGCTTTTGACGCAGACCTCGCGGGAAATCGTGGAGATCATGAACCTCACGCCCAATCCCCGCGCGCCCTATGTGGGGTACGGCGCGTTTTCGCACAAAGGCGGCATGCACATCGACGGCGTGGTCAAGGACGAGGCCAGCTTCGAGCACGTGCCGCCCGAGGCCGTGGGCAACCGCCGCCGCTTTTTGCTCAGCGACCAGGCGGGCCGCGCCGGGGTATACGCGCGCCTCAAGCGCCTGGTGCCCCAGCTGGAGCGCGACGACCCGCGCGTCAAACGCGTCACCGAGCGCCTCAAGCGCCGCGAGCAGCGCGGCTACGCCTACGAAAACGCCGACGGCAGCTTTGACCTCATGGCCCTGGACACCCTGGGCCTGCGCCGGCGCTACTTTGAGGTGCTGGATTTTCACGTTCTTAGCGGCGCGGCCCGCGACGAGCGCAGCGCCCAGGCGTACATCAAGATTCGCGTGGACGGCACGGAGGAAATCAACGCCGCCGAGGGCGACGGCCCCGTCAACGCCCTGGACTTGGCTTTGCGCAAGGCCCTGCGCGTGTTCTATCCCGCCACCGAGCAAATGCGCCTGAGCGATTTTAAGGTGCGCGTCATCAACGCGGGCGGCACCGCCAGCGTCGTGCGCGTGCTCATTGAAAGCACCGACGGCCGCCAGGCGTGGAGCACCACCGGGGTCAGCTCCAACATCATCCACGCCTGCCTCATGGCGCTCATGGATTCGGTGGAGTACTTTTTGGCTTTCGTGGCCTGACCGCGTTGGGAGGCGCCCATGGATCAGCAAACCTTCTTTTCCTCCGACCCCAGCCAGCCCCTGGCGGCCCGCCTGCGCCCCGAATCCCTGGACGAGTTCGTGGGCCAGCGCCATCTCCTGGGCCCCGGCAAGGTTCTCAGCCGCCTCATCGAGCGCGATCAGCTTTGCTCCATGATCTTCTGGGGGCCCCCCGGCGTGGGCAAAACCACCCTCGCCCGCATCATCGCCCGCGGTACCCGCGCGGAGTTCATCACCTTTTCGGCGGTGACCAGCGGCATCCGCGAAATCCGCGAGGTCATGCAGCGCGCCGACGCCGCCCGCTTGACCGGCGAACGCACCGTGGTGTTCGTCGATGAAATCCACCGCTTCAACAAGGCCCAGCAGGACGGCTTTTTGCCCTTTATGGAAAAGGGCAGCATCATCCTCATCGGCGCCACGACCGAAAACCCCAGTTTTGAGCTCAACAGCGCCTTGCTGTCCCGCTGCAAAGTCTTTGTGCTCCAGCCCTTGCGCCAGGACGAGCTGACCGGCCTTCTGCGCCGCGCCCTCACCGATCCCCGCGGCTTTGGCGGCCAGACCGTTCACATCGACGACGAGCTGCTTTCCCTCGTGGCCTCCTTCGCCAACGGCGACGCCCGCACCGCCCTGTCCACCCTGGAAATGGTGGTTCTCAACGGCGACGTGGATTCGTCCGGCGCCATAACCGTTACCCGGGACACCCTGCGCCAATGCGTGTCGCGCAAGTCCCTGATGTACGACAAGGCCGGCGAGGAACACTACAACCTCATTTCCGCCCTGCACAAGTCCATGCGCAACTCCGACCCCGACGCCGCCCTGTACTGGCTGGCGCGCATGCTGGAGGCCGGCGAGGATCCCCTGTATGTGGCCAGGCGCGTGGTGCGCTTTGCCAGCGAGGACGTGGGCATCGCCGATTCGCGCGCGCTGGAGGTGGCGGTGGCGGCGTACCAGGCGTGCCATTTTTTGGGCATGCCGGAATGCAACGTCCACCTGGCGCACGCGGTGGTGTACCTGTCGCTTTCGCCCAAGTCCAACGCCTGCTACACCGCCTACAACCAGGCCGCCCAGGACGCGCGCGAAACCCCGGCCGAGCCCGTGCCCCTGACGATTCGCAACGCGCCCACCGGCCTGATGAAAGACCTGGGCTACGGCAAGGACTACCAGTACGCCCACGACGTGCCCGGCAAGATCGCACGCATGGAATGCCTGCCGCAGAGCCTTCGGGGGCGGCGGTATTACCACCCCACGCAGGAGGGATTGGAAGCGCGCTACAAGGAGCGCCTGGAGCAGATTTTGCAATGGCGCAAGGAATAAAAAAGCCGGGCCCGGCGGTTCGCCGGGCCCGCAGACTGTCAAAAAACCTTCTGGGAGGTTCGGAGGGCCGCAGCCCTCCGAGCTGCCTTCCGAACCCAGCGACATGCGCGGTGGGTTCGGAATCCTTGCGCAGCAAGGTTTCCTTACGTCGTCCGCCGCCCGGCGGAGCCGAAGGCGGAGTAGGCGGACGGCGCAAATCTGTCGAAAAAGCTCGCCGCGGCGAGCTTTTTCGACACGCTGAGACGTGCCGCAATGTTATGCGGCACGTCTTTTTGCTTTGCTGTATCGGTCGGGTTTCCCCGGCTGATGTCGGTTTAGTTTCTGCGGCAGCCGCAGCACCCGCAGTTGCCTGTGTTGCACGCAGGATTGTTGATGGCCACCTCGTCGTTGTTGCACAGAGAAGCGGGCGGGAAAAGCGGAAGGGAGAAAAATTCGTCGCAAACGTTCTCCGCGAATTCTTCGCAGGGCGGGATGGGGCAGAAGCCGTAGGAAGGCACCAGGATTTCCACCTGCGCCAGCACTTTGAGCACCACGGTGACGCAAACGGTGAGCTTGAAGGTGTTGTTGCCTTCGTAGGTACCGGCCACGCAAATCGCGCTGACCATGCTTTCCATGCAGTAAGGCACGATGGACTCGTCGGGGATGGACAGCAGCACATCCTTGTCGACCGTGATCACGCCCTTGCCGATGTACTCCACGCAGCGGCTGTCCACGAACAGGATATCGATGGGCACGTCGATCTTGGCACGCACGCGGGCAAAGCAAGGCCGGTCGCACAGACGCTCGACGGTCAGGTTGCGAATGGTGCCCTCAGTCGTGGTGGAACGGCAGCTTTCAAACGTGATGGGCGGTACGGGCGCGGACGTGGGCGGCACGGTCTCGGTGTTGTCAGAGTCGCAGCAGCAGTTGCAGCAGTTGTTGTTGGCTACCATGGCATAGCTGGTAATGGTCACCAGCTTGTCGTCAAGCTGTTCCTGTTGCAGGCAGCTGTCGTACACCCTTTTGACCTGGATGCAAACCTTTTCCTGCAAGCCGTCCAGCGCGCTGCCGGAGATGACCCCGGGGCAGGAGCAAGGATTTGCGTTTTTGTAGCTGTAAAAGGACATTTTCACGCCTCCTTTTCTGGTTCGGCCGCAGGGAGGCGCGGGTTCGCCTGCCCGGTGCGTCCCTTGCTGCCGTTCACTCCCACGATATGACGGGGCGGCAAGGGTGTGCAAAACCGGCGGCCATTTTGCAACATTACGGAACAACGCGCGTAACGGTGTAGCCGCTGTCCTCCAGGTGCTTGAGCACGCTATCCTCTTCCAAAACCAAATGCAGCAGGCCCACGACGACAAAGTAGCTGTGTCCTTCTCCGTCTTCAAGCCATTGGCAAAGGCGCTGCGCCATGCGCAGGTTGCGTTGGGTGAGGACGGCGTCGTAATACTCCGCCATCAGCTCGCCGTCCAACCCTTCGTCTTCCCAAACCGAGGCGGCAAACGACTCCGCGTCGCCTTCGCGCCATAAGCGCGGCCAGTCCGCCACGGTGTTCTCAAAATCCGCGCCTTCCTTAACAAGCAAGACCTCCAGGCAGCTTTGCCGCACCAATTCGTCTTGCAGTTCATCGGAGAATCCGGCGAGCATATCCAGCTGTTCCTGCGTGGTTTCCAGATAGACCACGGGTTTATCGCCGGCCAAGGCTCGCACCTGGTTTTCCACGCCATATGCCAAAGCGTTCGACGCATCTGCGCCCCATTGGGCCGAAATCGTTTCAAGGGACAAAAGGGATACGACGGAATAGGGCCGCATGCCGTTGAACATGGAAATGGGGTATCCCAACGCTTCGGCAGCGCTTTCCACCAAGTCAAAAGTCTCCGGTGTAAGATGATCCTCCAAAGTCTCCCCGATGGGATACGTTATGGCCCGTAGGCTGAGAAGTTGCGCTTCGGCGCTGGTGGTATCGCACTCGTAGGCCAGGATGTCCGCACGCTCCAAAGCATCGGTGATGTGGCTTCCCATGGGATACATGGCTTCATCGCCGATGTGGATGGAACCCAGGATCGTTATCTCGTTGGCGCCGCCGCTGACCTGATAGCAGATGCCAACGCTTTCCTGGGCCTGCGCGGGAAGCCATAGGAACGCAAGGAAGGCGCACAGGAGCGCGCAAAATGGTCTTGTCAGTTTAGACATTAGGATTCCTCCAATTCTTTTAAGGCGCCCAATACATCCTCATCCTTCACGATCCACTCTGCGGGAAGCAAGGCGGCGTACTCGGGCGCATAATAGCGGTCGTCCAACAGCAGCACCAAGCCGCGGTCTTCCTCCGAGCGAATGACCCTGCCAGCGGCTTGAAGCACCTTGTGCATGGCGGGAATGCGGTAAGCCAGGCCAAAGCCGTCCCCATAGTGGCTTTCATAGCAGCTTTGAATGGCTTCCAGGCGCGGACTGGGCACCGGCAGGCCCACGCCGACAATGATTGCGCCCACCAGTCGGTCGCCCGGCAGGTCGATGCCCTCGCTGAATAGCCCGCCCAGCACGCATAGCCCAAGCCGCGGCCCTTCGCCTAGCGAAAAGGCGTCCAGGAACGCCTGTCTTGACGCCTCGTCCATATCCCGGCGCTGAACGAGCAGAGGCACGGAAACTTGAAGCCGCTCGCGCACCAGCTCCAAATAGGCATAGCTGGGGAAGTAGGCGATGTATTTTCCGCTTCGCGCCTCAACCGCCTGGGCGATGGCGTCCGCCACGGACTGGGCGCTGGCTTGTCGCTGCGCATAGCGCGTGGATACCCGGCGGCGCACCACGGCCAGGTGCTGGGGTGAATACGGCGAGGGTAGCGACAGGCAGGCGTCTTCCTCCTCGCCGCCCAAAAGCTGTTTCATGGCCGAGAGCGGCGACAGCGTGGCCGAAAAGAACACCGCGCCGCACAGCGGCTTGGTCACTTGTCGGATTTCCGCACCCGGCAGCAGACAGCATAGGCGCAGCGTTCGCTCGCGGCCCGCCGCCTCCAATATCAACGCGACGTCCTCGCCCAGGTTTTCGCTGGCGTGGACAAAACGCAGGCACGACCGAAGCGCTTCCATCAATTCCGGGAAATAGCCTCCCTCCCGCAAAAGCCCAAGCGTTTGCGACAAGGCGTCCTGCGCTAGTTTTGCAAGTCCCTCGGGCATCGCATCCAGGCGGGAGGGCGATGGCGGCAGGGCCCTTAGCGCGCGCGTCAGTGCCGTGAGCGCCCGGTACAGCGGATGCGTCCGCCCATAGCGCTTTCCCGTAAGCGTGCGCAGCCGGGCGTTCTCCCGGCTGGACAGCTCGGCGGAGAGGCATTCGCGCACGCGCTCCAAGGCGTGATGCGCCTCGTCCACCAATAGCGTCAGGTCGCGCCGCTGCTGAAACAGGCGCTTGACCTGTACGAAAGGATCAAACGCATAATTCAGATCCATGAGCGTTACGTCCGACAGCTCCGTCAAAGCCAAAGCCAGTTCAAACGGGCAGACGCAATGCCGGTCTGCCGCTTCCCGGATGACTTCATCCGTCCAAAGCGCGCCCGCCGCCAACAGCTCCTCAATCGCCGCGCCCTGCCGCAGATAATGCCCCCGCGCGCGTTCGCAGTCGTCCGGATGGCAGCGCGTGGGCGCGGGGCAAAGCCGCTCCTTGGCCGACAGCACCGACACGCGGGCTTTCAGCCCTTGGCTTTGCATCAGCGCAAGCGCCGCAAGCGGGCTTTGCCGCGCGGTATTGCGCGCGGTCAGGTACAGCAGCTTTCCGGTAGCTCCCTCCGCCATGGCCTTCAGCGCCGGAAACAGCACCGCCGCGCTCTTGCCCGTACCCGTGGGCATGCTGGCAAAGAGCCTGCGTTTGCGCATAATGGCGGTATAGACCTGAACGGCCATTTCGCGTTGGCCTTTTCGGTAGTTGTCAAAAGGAAATCCGAGGGCGCGGATGCTTTCGTCGCGTTGTCTGGCGTGCGCTCGCTCCCGCAGCGCATAGGCGGCATAAGGGCGCAGAAGTGCATCCATCTCTCGGGCCAAGCTCTGCGCGGAGGCTTCCTCTTCGAAAGCCGCCAAAACACCGCCCTGGATATCTACGTAACATATGCGCACCCGAACGCTTGGACAAGGTTGGCGCAGCGCCGTCATCGCGGCATAGCAAACCGCCTGCGCGCGATGCTCGGGCAGGGGTTCGTCGGGCGGGCGGGAAGAAAGCTTGATTTCTTCCACCAGAGGAACTTCGCCGGGGGTGAAGGCGTCCATACGCCCATGCAGCGTGATGCGAGCGCCCATGACGCAATAGGTCCATTTTATGGGGAGCTCCGCGGTTCCTTTCTGCCGGCCCTGGCGGGCGCGGTGCGCCTGCGCTCCTGCAGCAAGATCCCCTAGCTGTGAAGCGGGCAGAATGTCGGGGCAGAACCATCGAAACGCCACCAGCGCCCTCACCGAAACCCGAAACGCTTCTTGCATGTCAATCGCGGCGGCTGCGAGAAATCAGCAGCAGGCGAAGCAGCTGCAACAGGCTGCTGATGGCCGAAGCCACATACGTCAGCGCCGCGGCGTTGAGCACGGCGCGCGCTCCGCGCAGCTCGTCTTCGCTTAAGTATCCCTGGCCGCTGAGGGCGCGCATGGCTCGGGCGCTGGCGTTAAACTCCACCGGCAGCGTAACGAGCGAGAACACCAGCGTAAGCGCAAAGCACAGGATTCCGATGCTAATAAGCGGTTCCCAGCTGGATATCAAGCCCAGCACAAACAGCGGAAAGTAAAGATTGCTTCCCAGGTTGACCACCGGCACGAGGGCGTTGCGCAGCATGAGAGGCGCATAGCCCTCGTGCTGCTGCAAGGCATGCCCGCATTCATGCGCGGCCACGCCAATGGCCGCCACGCTGGTTTGGCCGTTGACGCCGTCGCTCAGACGCAGGGTGTTGGTACGGGGGTCGTAGTGGTCGGTCAGCATGCCGGAGGTCTGGCGAATGCTAACGTTGGGACAACCGCCGTCGCGCAGAAGCGCGCGGGCGGCTTCGTTGGCGGTGAGGCCGCGGCTATTATGCACCTGAGAATACTTGCGAAAAGCGGAAGAAACGCGCGCCTGTGCCCATAGGCCGAGCAAAAGCCCGGGCAGAATCAGAATGATCGTCCAATCCCCAAAATAGAACATCCAAATCCTCCTTCACCTTCAGCAGATGGGGGAAAACCTTCACAACGATAGCATACACCATTTTTGCGAATTTTCAATCGTCCGAGTCCAAAATGTCGCTTCCTTTGCTTCTATGCGCATACGAGCCACGGGCCTGGGGCACAATGGCAGGGGAGGGATCGATGTGCATCATGGAAAAGCGGTTTGCTGTCTGGCGGCGGCTTTATTTGCACTGACCGCGTTCAAACCGCCGCTTTCTCGTGATGAAGCGACGCTTCTGGCCGCCTATGAGCAGGGCGACGTGATTCGCCTGCACATTTTGGCCGACAGCGACGCCCCGGAAGACCAGCGCGTCAAGCTGGCGGTGCGCGACGCGATCATCGACGATTTTGGCTCGCGCTTTTGCGGCGACGACCCCGACGCGATCTTTGAAGAACTTAAGCAACAGGCGGAGGCGGTTTGCCAAACCGCCCGGGCCTGCGCCCTGGAAAACGGCTTTGAGGGAGAGGTCAGCGTGCAGGTGGGCGTATTGGACTTGCCGTCCAAAACCTATGGCTCCGTTACGCTGCCGGCCGGGGCGTACCGGGCTCTGCGGGTGACGCTGGGCAGCGGCCAGGGCCAAAACTGGTGGTGCGTGCTGTTTCCCAGGCTTTGCCTCTCCTTTGCAGAGGATGACGAACCTGCGCAGGGATGGGTGTGGGATTCCGCGCGCATCCTGCGTTGCTGGTTGGCGCTGGAGGTTTAGCGGGGATTGCCCGGGGACGGAAACTGTGGTATACTCTGGTGGGCTTTGCCCAAGATTTGATAGGGGAGTATAGCCGGTCGATGTCACCTACACTCAAAAGGCTGCTGAGCTTCGCTTTTTTGCTGTTGACCCTGGGCATCGTGCTTTACGCCGGTTTTCAAGGCAACGACCTGGAGGAACTGGCCGTTGCCCTTTCGTCCATGAGCCCCGTGTACCTGGCGATTTGCCTTGCGTGCTGGGCGCTATATGTCGTTTGTAATGCGCTGTCCGTTTTTCATTTTCTCACCTGCCAGGGATACCGCATCCGCCTGGGCCAATGCCTGCATGCGGCGATTACAGGCCTTTATTACAGCAACATCACCCCGGGCGCCAGCGGCGGTCAACCCATGGAAATGTACTGCCTGAGCAAGTACCGCATTTCCATCGGCGTCAGCGGTTCGGCCTTGGCGGTGAAATTTGTGGTGTTTCAGGCTATGCTGTTGCTTACCGGCGCGGTGCTGTGGGCCGCTAACTTCGGCTATGTAAGCCAGCACGCGCCCGGCATGACCTGGTTTATCGTGCTGGGGTACGTGGTCAACTTTTTTTCCATTGGCATGGTGGCGCTAATGGCCATTTCCAGCCGGGCGGTTCATGCGGTGATCGAGCTTTGTATCCGGGTGGGCGTGCGGCTGAAAATCTGCAAATCGCCCGACGCCAGCCGCCTTCGTTGGGAAAACCATTGCCAGAGCTTCCTCTCAAGCGTGCGCATGCTGATACGCAAGCCGCGAGACGTTCTTGTGCAATGCCTGATCGCCCTCGTGGAACTCTTTTCGCTGATGGCGGTCATCATCGCGCTTTACCATTCCTTTGGGCTCAGCGGCGACGGCCTGAGCCAGTTGCTTGCCATGGGGGTGCTGCTATATGTCAGCGCCAGCTTCACGCCCCTCCCCGGCGCCAGCGGCGCGCAGGAAGGCGGTTTCGCCGCTTTTTTTCGAGACATTTTTCCGGACGCCACGCTTTTTGTCGCGCTGCTCATCTGGCGGTTTTCTACTTATTATTTGACATTGCTCGTCGGCGCGCTGGTAAGCGTCGTGGACAACGCCCGCGGCCTCAAGGCACAGAATACCAAGGAATGAAAAGAAGGGCCTACGCATGCAGCTGACGAACGAACGGATGTTTTCCAACCGAGACTTGACGCGGCTGATCGTACCGCTGGTTATTGAGCAGTTTTTGGCGCTGTTCATCGGCATGGCTGATACGGTGATGGTTAGCAGCATTTCCGAGTCCGCTGTGTCGGCCATTTCGCTGGTGGACAGCATTAACGTTTTGCTCATTCAGCTTTTTTCGGCCATGGCCACAGGCGGCGCGGTGGTGGCCGCGCAATACCTGGGAAAGCGCGACAACCTCAGCGCCTGCGGCGCGGCCAAACAGCTGATGTATATTTCCCTGGCTCTGTCGATGCTCTTGGCGATTCTCTCAGTAGTGTTTTGCGATCCCATTTTGACGCTGTGCTTCGGCATCCTGTCTCCCAAAACCATGGATTACTGCCGCGATTACTTTTACCTCTCCGCCGCCAGCTATCCGGCGCTGGCGCTATACAACGGCGGCGCGGCGCTGCTAAGGGCCATGGGCAACAGCAAGGCCAGCATGTTCACCTCCCTGATGATGAACGTCGTTAACGTTGGCGGCAACGCGCTGTTGATATACGGCGCGGGCATGGAGGTTGCCGGCGCGGGCACGGCGTCGCTGCTTTCGCGCGTGCTGGGCGCGGTGATTATGGTTTGGCTGCTGATGCATCAGCAATCGCCCATCCACCTGATTCGGCCCTTGCATCTGGATGCCGATCCGCCGATGATCAAGCGTATTTTTCAGCTAGGCATTCCCAACGGTTTGGAAAACAGCATGTTTCAAATTGGCAAGCTCATGGTGGCCGGCATCATCAGCGGCATGGGCGAATCCATCATCGCTGGCAACGCCATTGCCAACAACATCTCGTCCATGTGCAACCTGACCGGTTCGGCCATCGGCCTGGCCATTGTCACCGTGGTTGGCCAATGCATCGGCGCCAACGACATCAAACAGGCGCGTTATTATTCCCGCCGCTTGTTCGCGCTGGTGTGGATCCTGACCATTGCGATGGATGTGCTGCTCTTTTTTGGAGCGCGAACGGTTGCCTCGCTTTTCAGCCTCAGCCCAGAAGGTTTGGACGCCGCCGAAAACGTCCTGCGCTGGTATGCCGTGGTTGCCGCCCTCATTTGGCCGGCCAGTTTTACCATTCCCAACGCGCTTCGCGCCGCCGGCGACGCCCGCTTTACGATGCTGGTTTCGGTGGTGAGCATGTGGGCGTTCCGCATTGGGGCCAGTTATCTGCTGGTATTTGGCTTTGAGATGGGGTTGCTGGGGGTATGGGTAGCGATGTTCATCGACTGGGTTGCCCGTTCTATCCTGTTCGTCGCCCGGTATCGCAGCGGCAAATGGCTCAACAAACGGGTGGTGTGACAGGCAGAAATTGATACATTGCGGCGGTTCCAAACCCGGGAGCCTTATGGTATAATCAGAAGACGCCAATCAACGCGAAAGGAGGGTATCCTATGCAGTACAACACGCCGCAGCAACGCACCGAACGTCCACGCAAGGACTACGCGCCCCGCAAGCGCAAAAGCCAGCTGCGCTCCGTGCTGCCGCTGTGCCTGTTGTTTGTGGCGCTGCTGGCGATCATGTACCTGATTTTCCCCAAGGAAGCGGGGCGTCAAATCGGCCCGAGCATGTATGACGGGCTGGTCATCAGCGAGGTCATGGCGGCCAACTCATCCGCCGTTCCTGACGAAAACGGCGAGTTTGGCGACTGGCTGGAGCTTTACAACGGCACGGGCAAAGACCTGAACATGGAAGGCGTTATGCTGACCAACCGCACCGACCGCATCACGTTTCCGTTCCCGGAATACATCCTCAAGGCGGGCGAGCGCGTTATCGTCTTTGCCACGGACAGCTATCAGCTGGATCCGTCGCGGCCCTTCCACGGTAAGTTCAAGATTTCTTCGGCCGGGGAGCACATTTACCTCTATGATCCAGACATGTACCTGATTGACGAGGTCGTCACCCCCACGATGACCGCCGACACCAGCTACATCCTGGTGACAGAGGACGAAAGCGGCGAGCGCGTTTACGAGCTGACCACCTACTACAGCCCCGGTTACGAAAACACCGAAGAGGGTTTTTACGCCTACCGCTCCGCCAACGCGACCGAGTCGGGCGCGCTGGTCATCAACGAAATCTGTCCAGATCCCAAGCTTAGCATCCCCGACGAGGACGGAGAGGTGGTGGACTGGATTGAGCTGAAAAACAATACCGACGAGGATATCGTTTTAACCGGCTACTACCTCAGCGACAAGGAAAACCGTCCGCTCAAGTGGGCGTTCCCGGACGGCGCGGTCATCCCCGCCGGCGGCTACTACCTGGTTTACTGTTCCGGCAAGGACAAGATGCAGGCCAATGGCATACCGCATACCAACTTCTCCATATCGGCCGAGCGCGAAAGCGTGATTCTCAGCGATTCGGCGGGGCGCTTGCTGGATCGTAAAACCGTGGAGAACGTTCCCGAGGATTATTCCTACGGCCTGACGCCGGAAGGCGAGTGGAAGCTGTTTACGCAAACCAGTCCCGGATACAGCAACGACGAAAACGGACAGGCCAAAGCCGACGAGCTTTACCGCGCCTACAATCCCACGGGGGTCATCATCAGCGAGGTCATGGCCTCCAACGATTCCATCCCCGTGGGCGTCCAGGCGCTTTATACCGACTTTGTGGAACTGTACAACACCACGAGTGAAACCGTGGATTTATCCTATTATGGCTTGAGCGACAACCTGGGCCGCCCGCGCCGGTGGCAGTTCCCGCAGGGGACTGTCATCGGCCCGGGGCAATACCTGGTGGTCTATCTGGACGGCGAAACCGAACTTTCGACCGTCAGCGAGATGCACGCCAATTTTAGCCTTTCCCGCGCCGGCGGGGAAACCATCAGCTTTTGCGACCCCACAGGCCGCGTGCTGGATCGCATGCATTTAAGCCTGATTCCCACCGACCACAGCTATGGCCGCACCCTAGGCCAAAGCGGATTTTATTACTACGACACTCCCACGCCTGGAGCGGCGAATGGTACGGGGTATTACGGCTATGCCCAAAACCCGTCCATGTCCATTCCGGGCGGTCAGTATAAAGGCTCTGTGGACGTAACCCTCACCGTACCGGAAGACACGGCGGTGTACTATACCTTGGACGGCAGCATTCCCACCCTGGAAAACGCCACCCTCTACCATGAGGGCGAGGTGCTCACCTTTACGCGCGTGACCATCCTGCGCACACGGGCCTTTGACCCGACGGGCCGGCTGCAGCCCAGCGAAGTGATCACCAATTCTTACATGATGAACCTCTACCACACCCTCAACGTCGTCAGCCTTGTGACCGACCCCGACGAACTTTGGAACGAGGAATACGGCATGCTGGCCGTGGGCCCGGACGCTTACTTCAATGAAAAGCGCGGCCAATACGAGGACACCGTGTACCGCATGGTCAAGGAAGATCTTCCCGCCAAGGCCGGACACGTGGAGTACTACGACGTGGAGGGCAACACCATCCTCAACCAGGATTGCGAGTTTGGTCTTCAGGGACAATACAGCCTGGATCTGCCGCAAAAGACGTTCAAGGTGCGCGCCAAGGCTAAATATGGCAGCAAATATTTTGAGGCCGCGCTCTTTGAGGATCGAGAGTACACCGAGTATAAAAGCTTCGTTCTGCGCATGGGCGGCAACGACGGCTCCTGGACGCGCCTGGTGGACGGCTTGCAAAGCCGCCTGATTGACCGCTTCAACGAAAACACCGACACGCCTACCACCGTGCTGCATCAAGCGTGGAACCCGGTGGTGGTCTACCTCAACGGCGTGTATTGGGGCCACTACAACATGCGCGAGCGCGTGGATCGTTTCTTTGTGGCCCAGCACGAGGGCCTATCGCTTGAGGAAGCGGACAACATGGACATCCTGGAAGCCAGCGGTACGGTCAACTTCGGCTCTGACGACGAGTATGACGACCTCATCGCCACCGCAAAGACCCTCAACCCCGGCGAAAGCGAGGAAGACCTGCAATACCTCCTGGATCGCATTGACGTAGATAACTACTTCGACTACATGGCCTTTGAAATGTTCTTTGGCAACTCTGACCCCGGTAACATTCGCTTTTACAAGCTGCATACCGAGGGCGCGAAATGGCGCTGGATTTTCTACGACGCCGACTATGGCCTCTTTAACAGCGGCTTTGACAGCCCTTCCAGCTACCTGGATCCCAAGGGCGCCGGCGACATGAACATCGACAACACGCTATTGCTCAAGCTGCTGGAAAACCAGGAGATGCGCCATAAGTTCCTCACGCGCCTGGGCGAGATTTATCAGGTCTTTACCACCGATTTTATGCTGGCCGAATTGCAGACCATGGTGGATCTTCTTGAACCGGAAAT
>DVME01000064.1 GCA_018715175.1 Candidatus Limiplasma stercoravium | reverse complement strand
CCGCGGCCATGGTTGCCGTCCGTGGCGGTAAAAAACGTCGCCTGCCCCAGCGCTTGGCGCACCTGGGGGCCGGTAAGCGCCTCATAGGGCAGCTGGGATACGTCCCGGCCTAGCTGCGAGGCGATGTAGCGCGCCATGGCGTAGGCCCCGCCCAGCACTTTGAAGGCGTTGAGGCCAAAACGCGCGCTTTCGTCCTTGACCCACAGGCTGCCCAGGCCCAGGCGTTGGGCCATGCGGTTCAGGCGCTGGAGGGGCGTGGGCGCGTAACCGGGAATGCTTTGATGGAAAGCGCGGGCTTTGGCCACCTCTTGGGGCGCCATGATGGAAAGGCGGCGCCCATCGCTTGGGGGCAGGGCGTTTACACACCAGCGGATGTCGGGTCGCATAAGGAGCCTCCTTGCTTGGTTACGGGGCGGTAGAAGGTGTTTTCCATGGGTAGGCGCGTGCGCAGGATGTGGTCGCGGGCGTAGTAGGCGCCCTGAATGGCCGGCGCGGTGGGAATGGTGGCAATTTCGCCGATGCCCTTGGCGCCGTAGGCGAAGGGCAGCAGCTGATCCTTTTGGACGTAGAGAGCGTGAATGCGGGGAATGCGATCCGCCCGCAAAAGGCCCAGGGTGCCCAGGCGGGCTGTGGGCACGCAGTCCTTGAGGGGGAAGTCCTCGGTGAGGGCGTAGCCCATGCCCATGAGCACGCCTCCCTCGATTTGGCCCTGGATGGCGATGGGGTTGACCACACGGCCGGAGTCGTGCGCGGCCCAAACTTCGGCCACGCGGCCTTCGTCGTCCAGGATGGCCACGTGGGTGGCGTAGCCGTAGGCCACGTGGCTTTTGGGGTTGGGCTTGTCGGAGTTCAGCGGATCCGTGGGGTCGAAAAACTCCGCCTCAAAGGTGCGCCCTTCCAGGGCGCGCAGGTCGCCGCCGGCTTCGTCGAGGGCGTCGCGCAGGCGCGCGCCGGCCATGCGCACGGCCTCGCCGGTGATGAGCGTTTGGCGCGAGCCGGAGGTCGTGCCCGAATCCGGCGCGAGCGCCGAGTTCACGCTCATCATGCGGATTTGCGTGCGCGCAAGGCCCGTGGCCTCGCAAGCGATCTGCGTAAAGACCGTGGCGCAGCCCTGGCCGATGTCCGAGGCCGCGGCGTAAATTTCCACCCCGCCCTGCGCAACCTTTAGCCGTGCCCGGCCCTTGTCGGGCAGGCCCACGCCCACGCCGGTGTTCTTCATAGCGCAGGCGATTCCCGCGCGGCCGGCGTTGCGCTCATAAACGTCCTTGACCGCCAGCAGGGTTTCTTTGAGCGCGGTGGAAGCGTCGGCAATCTGGCCGTTGGGCAGCGCCAGGCCCGGCTCGATGGCGTTGCGGTAGCGGATTTCCCAGGGCGACAGCCCGGCCATTTCCGCCAGGAGGTTGATGTTGGACTCCAGCGCGAATTCGCTTTGACAAACGCCAAAGCCGCGAAACGCCCCGGCGGGCGGGTTGTTGGTGTAGTAGCCATAGCCGCGGATGTCGGTGTTTTGGTAGCGGTAGGGCCCCACGGAATGCGTGCAGGCGCGCTCCAGCACCGGGCCGCACAGCGACGCATACGCGCCGGTGTCAAAGTAGATTTCGCAGTCCAGGCCGGTAAAGAGGCCGTTTTCATCGCAGCCCAGGGTAAAGGTGGCGCGCATGGCGTGGCGTTTGGGATGGAAGTTGATGGATTCCTGGCGGGTGAGCTTGACCTTGACGGGCCGCTGAACCTTCAGGGCGGCCAGGGCCGCCAGGTGCTGCACGCTCACGTCCTCCTTGCCGCCAAAGCCGCCGCCCACCAGCTTGTTTTCCACCACGATGCGCTCGGGCTCCCAGCCCAGCATGATGGCGATTTCCTTGCGGGTGTCGTATACGCTCTGGTCGCTGGTGTAGACCTTCACGCCGTCGCCGTAGGGCAGGGCCACGGCGCATTCAGGCTCGAGAAAAGCGTGCTCGGTAAAGGGGGTTTCATAGGTGCGGGTAACGACGTAGCGGCTGTTGCGCAGGGCTTGGGCGGCGTCGCCGCGGCGCACGTGCCGGCTTTGGCAAAGGTTCCCGCCCGGGTGCAAATGGGGCGCGCCGGGGGCCATGGCCTCGTCCACGTTGCGCACGGGGGTCAGGGGCTCGTAGTCGATTTCCACGCGCTTTTTGGCCTCTTGCAGCAGGTAGGGCGTCTGGGCCACCACCAGGCAGATGGCGTCGCCCACGCAGCGGGTGATATCGCCCTTGGCGATGAACACGTCCCAGTCCTGCTGAATGTGGCCCACCTTGTTGTGGGGCACGTCCTGGGCGGTAAGCACGGCCAGCACGCCGGGCATGTCCAGGGCGCGCTGCGCGCGGATGTCCACAACCTTGGCGCGAGGGTAGGGCGTGCGGATGGCCGAGGCGTAAGCCATGCCCGGCAGGTACAGGTCGTCGCAGTATTCGCCGCTGCCCAGCACCTTGGGCCGCACGTCGGTGCGAAACGCGCCGCGGCCCACGCCCATGTCCGCGCCGGCCTCGGCGTCCAGATCCACGCTGCGCTCGCCGCGTAGCACCGCGGCGGCCAGGCGCACGCCTTCGATGATCTTTTGGTAGCCGGTGCAGCGGCAGAGGTTTCCGCGCAGGGCGCGGGCGATTTGCGCTTCCGTGGGATCCGGGCACACGGCCAGAAGCGCGCTGGAAGCCATCACCATGCCCGGCGTGCAAAAGCCGCATTGCACCGCGCCCACCGCGCCAAAGGCGTACACAAAGGCTTCCTGCTCCCGGGGCGGCAGGCCTTCCACCGTGGTGACCGACCGGCCCGCGGCGCGCTGGGTGGTGTAAACGCAGGCGCGCACGGCCTTGCCGTCCAACAGCACGGTGCACGCGCCGCAGGCGCCTTCGCTGCACCCGTCCTTGACGGAAGTCAGGTGCAGATCGTCGCGCAGGTAGCGCAAAAGGGATTTGTTTTCGTCCGTCACGCGCGCCACGCCGTTGACGGTCAAGGCAAAGCTCACGCGTTTCTCCCCCCTTAGGTGAGGTAGGCGTAGTCGCGCTCCACGGCCAGGATCAGCCGGCGCAAATCCTCGGGCAGTCCGCCGGGCCGGGCAAGGTCGTATTCGGCGCATTGCCCGTTAAGGCGCACCAGCGCCCGGCCGCCGCCCAGGAGCCAAAAGCCCGGGTTCTCGGAATGGTCAAAGTCCTCCCGGCAGGCAAACAGCGTCGGCTTGTCGCGGTAGGGCGCGCCTGAGTAGGGACAGAATACGGCGCAGTTGCCGCACTCGTTGCACAGCGCGTCCAGGTGAAGAATCTGCCGCCGGCCGTCCGCCTCCACCACGGCGTTGGCCCGGTTGGGGCACACCTGAACGCATACCTCGCACGCCTGCTCGCAGCCTAAGCAGCGGTCGCCCGCGGCGGACAGTTCGCCGCAGGCCGCGCACGGGCCCACGGTGCGCCCGCCCGAAGGCGGCAGGGTCGCGCCGCAGATGGCCTGGGCCACGACGCCCGCGTCAGCCACGGCCTGCGCGACCGTCGCCGGCCCCCGCAGACAGTCGCCGATGGCGTATACATGCGCGACGCTGGTTTGGAACTGCGCGTCTGTGACCGGCAGGCCGCGGCGGTCCAGCGCCGCGCCCAGGGCCGTAAAGGGCGCGGCGTCCACCCGCGCGCCCACCGCCGCCACGACCAGGCTGGCCGGGACGCTTTGGGTTTGGCCCGTGGACTCGGGCCGGCGGCGGCCGCTTTCGTCCGCGCTTCCCAGCGCCATGACCTCGCATAGCAGGGCGCCGTCCCGGACGCCTACGGGGGAGAGCAGCTCCAGGAGCGTCACGCCTTCCGACAGCGCCAGGCGCAGCTCGTCCTCGGCGGCGGGCATATAGCGCCGGGTGCGGCGGTAGATCAGGCGCACATGCTCAACCCCCGGCAGGCGCAGGGCGGCGCGGGCGGCATCCACGGCGGTATCGCCGCCGCCGACAACCGCCACGTCCGTGCCCGGGCGGAGGCTGTCGGGCCGGTAGCGCGCGGCCTGCAAAAAGGCCAGCGCGTCCATGGCCTGCCCAAAGCGAAGCTCAAGCTTGCCGGGCTTCCAGGCGCCCACGGCGAGCACTACGTCGGTGTATCCTTCTTTCAGCGGGTTTTCGGGCGCTTCGCAGCCGGTGTGGAAAGTCGCGCCGTAGGCGGCGCACAGGGCCACGTCGCGCTCCACGGTCTGCGCGTCGATGCGGAAGGCGGGAATGGCGTGGCGCACGACGCCGCCCAGGGTTTCCCGGCGCTCCCACAGCGTGACCTCCACCCCGGCGCGGCTGAGAAAACTGGCCGCGGCCAGTCCCGCGGGGCCGCCGCCCACCACGGCCACGCGCTTGCCGGCGCGCGCCGGGGCGGGGCTCAGCGTGGGCAGCACGGCGTCCAGGCCGTCCCAGGCGGCGCGGCGCTTGGCTTCGCGGATGGATACCGCGCCCTCGTAATACCCGCGCATGCACAGGCGGGCGCAGGTTTGCGGGCAGATGGCGCCGGTGATGAAGGGCAGGGCGTTGCGCTCCAGGATGATGCGAAGCGCGTCGGCCGTCCGGCCCTGGCGCAGGGCGGAGAGATAGGCGGGGATGTCCTGGCAAAGCGGGCATCCCTCGCGGCAGGGCGCGGTAAAGCAATCCAGAAGCGGCAGGGGTTTTTCCAGCTTTTCGGGGAGCGCGCGGCGGCGGTAGAGCGGGTCGTCCGCCGCGGCGTCGTCCAGCCGGCGCACCGCGTCCACGTCCACCTCTGCGGGGAGGGAACCGTCCAAGGCGTCGGCCATGGGGCGCAGGCGGTCGTAGCCGCCGGGCTTGAGCAGCGTGGTGGCCACCGTGACCGGCCACAGCCCGGCTTTTAGCAGCGGAGCGAGGTTGCGGGCCTCGGCGCCGCCGCTGAAGGAGATGCGCATTTGCCCGTTGAACGCCTCCGCCACCCGCCGGGCCAGGGCGATGGTCAGCGGATAGAGCGCCCGGCCGGACAGATACACCTCCTGCGCGGGCAGCGCGCCGCCGCGGGATTGGACGGGGAAGGTGTTGCTCAGCTTGACGCCAAACGTCAGGCCCAGGCGCTTGGCCAGCGCCTGCAGGCGGCCCAGCATGGGCACGGCGTCGGCCCATTGCAGATCCTCGCGGAAATGGCGTTCGTCAAAGGCCAGGTCGCCGTCGCCCAGGCGGTTGAGGCGTTGGCGCACGAAATCGTAGCCCAGGAGCGTGGGATTGAGCTTGACAAAGGTGTGCAGCCGTTTTTGCTCAAGCAGGTATGCGGCGATGCGTTCAATTTCCTCCGGCGGGCAGCCGTGCAGGGTGGAAAGCGTCACAACCTGGCTCACCTGCGCGGGAATGGCCTCCACCAAGGCGCGGTTCACCCGTTCAAAGCGGGCGAGGTTGTCCAGCAGCCAGGCGCGGCAGCGGGCGAACGCCTCGGCGCCGGAGGCGTCGCGCAAGCCTTCGAGGAAGGCGTCCACCTTGGGCGTGCGGATGCCGTCCAGGTCGTAGCCCACGCTCATGTGAAACACAAACCCGTCGGGCGCGCCCAGGCCCATTTCGCGCGACAGCACGCTCAGCGCGAACCACGCCTTGACGGATTCCTCCAGGGCCTGGGGCACGGTGAGCTCGGTGGACCATTCGCAGTTGTAGCCCTCGTCGGCGGCGTAGATGCATGGCTTGGGCACCAGGCGGGACAGATCGGCCCCGTCTACGGCCTGCACGGTTTTAAGCTCAAACACCCGCGCGCCGGCGGCATAGGCGGACACGATGTTCTGCGCCAATTGCGTATGCGGCCCGGCCGCGGGGCCAAAGGGCGTTTCCGCCTGGCCGCCGGGCAGCGGCAGGGGGGCGCGGGCGCAGCGGTAGAGGCGCGACACCCCAAACACCCTACCCTGCGCGCGGAATTCTTCCAGGGCGCGAATCATCAGCCGGTCGAAGGCCAGGGGTCGCATGACGTCGCTCATGGGCGCACCTCCTTAGGAATGGGGACGCGCAAGCCGGCTCCACAGCTTGCGGCTGAGCGCCTGGGCCCGGGCGCTGACGGCCTGCTCGTCGATGTCCACAAACGCGCGGTCGCGGTACACAAGCCGCCCGTTGGCCACCACCGTGCGGCAGCAGCGGCCCGAAAGCCCAAAGAGGATGTGGCCGTCGGCATTGTCGGGGCCCAGGGGGGTAAAGGGGCGGTAGTCCATCACCGCGATGTCCGCCGCCGCGCCGGGGCGCAGGACGCCCAGGGGTTTGGCAAAGCAGCGCGCGGCAATGGCGGCGTTGTTGATAAAGAGCATCTGGAACGCCTCGGCAAAGCCCACGTTGGGCAGCGCGGCGTGGTGGCGCTGGATGAGCGGCACGGCCTTGAGGCTTTCGAGCATGTCGTGGGTGTAGGCGTCCGTGCCCAGGCCCACCAGGATGCCGCGGCGCATCATCTCCAAAACCGGAGCGCAGCCCACGGCGTTGTTCATGTTGCTTTGCGGGTTGTTAACCACCATCGTCCCGGTGCGGGCCAGGATGTCCCACTCCGAAGGGCTGAGGTGGATGCAGTGCCCCAGCATTGTTTTGGGCCCCAGGAGGCCGGCGTCCAGCAGGCGCTCCACCGGCCGGCACGCGTAGCGTCTGAGGGAGTCGTACACGTCGTCCATGCCCTCGGCCACATGCAGGTGAAAGCCCGTCAGCCCGGCGTTGGCCTGCGCCATGCGCTCAAGCGTGCGGTCGCTGAGCGTAAACAGCGCGTGCCCGCCAAAGAGCGCGCAGAACCGGCCGTCGCTTTGTCCGGCGGCCCAGCGCGCGAACTCCGCGTTTTCCAGGATGGCCTCCTCGCACTTTTGCGGGCCGTCGCGGTCGGACACCTCGTAGCACAGGCAGGCGCGCAAGCCCATATCCGCCAGCTCGTCGCGGATGGCAAACAGGCTGCCGCGCACCTGGGCGTAGCTGGCATGATGGTCAAACAGGGTGGTCACGCCGTTGCGGATGCATTCCAGCGCCGTCACCTGAGCGCTGGCGCGGGTCAGATCGAGGGTGAGGTGGCGGTCGATGTTCCACCAGGTGCCTTCCAGCACCTCCAGAAACGTTTTGGGGTCGTTGCCGGGAATCGAAAGCCCCCGCGCCAAGCCGGAGTAAATATGCGTGTGCGCGTTGATGAGACCGGGCATGATGAGCCCCTCGTGCGCGTCCACGCGCTCAGCGTCGGGATAGCGCGCCTCCAGCGCCGCGCGGTCGCCTACGGCGGCAATGGTGTCGCCTTGCACGGCTACGGCCCCGTCTTCCACCCAAGGCTGGGCGGGGTCGCGGGTGAGCAGCCGTCCGTTCAAAAGCAGGAACATGCGCATTCCTCCTTCGCCGGTTATGCGGATTGTCTCTATTTATGAAGTTCTAGGACAAAAATCATTTTCCTTTGGGATGAAGAAATCTTTTTAAAAAGGCAAACGCCCCCGTCGGCGAGAGAGGCGCCGAAAGGGGGCGTTTGACAGAGGGCGTCGCGCCGGCCGCGGTTTTTTCAGCCTACCAGCAGCCTTATGGCGTTAAGGGCGGCGCACAGCGCGGCCCCTGCCAGCGTGGGCAGCGCAAGGGCTACCAGCGTCCATTTCCAACTGCCGGTTTCGCGGCGGATGGTCCACAGCGTGGTCGAGCACGGCCAATGAAACAGGCTGAACAGCGTCATGCAAGCCGCGGTCCAGGCAGTCCATCCGTGCTGGGCCAGCATATCGCGCAGCGCGTCCAGGCTTTGGGGCGCCGTCAAAACGCCCTGGGACAAATAGG
>DVME01000063.1 GCA_018715175.1 Candidatus Limiplasma stercoravium | reverse complement strand
GGAAACGTGTTTTGGCGGAAAAGGCCGCCGCAGGCGGACTTTTTCGACAAGCTGAAACCGCCGTCCCTTTGCGGGACGGCGGTTTGGCGTTACAGCACACATAAATAAATGGAGAAAAAGTGCAGCAGGCTTCCGGCCAGACAGAAAAAATGAAAAATCGAGTGGAAATACTTGCGCCGTGAACCAATGGCATAGAGAATCGCGCCAACCGTGTAAGCCACGCCGCCCCATATCAGCAGCGAGATGCCCAGGGGCTCCATGGCCGCGGCCATTTGTCCATAGGCGAGCACCACCACCCAGCCCATGACCAGGTAGCAAATCACAGAGGTGATGGCATAGCGCTTGAGGTTGACGGCGTTAAGCGTAATGCCCACAATGGCGGCCGCCCAAATCGCCCCAAACAGATACCATCCCACCGTGTCGCGCAGCGATACCAAAGTATAGGGCGTGTACGTCCCGGCGATCAGCAGAAAGATGCTGCAATGGTCAATGACACGAAAAACGCGTTTGGCGCGGTTGACCTTGAGCGCGTGGTACAACGTGGACATGGTGTAGAGGAAAATCAGACTAAAGCCAAAAACGCTCATGCTAACGATTTTCCAGGCGTCGCCGCCGGCTTTGATGAGCCCAAGCACCAGCGCGGCGACGCCCAATAACGCGCCTACGCCATGGGAAATAGAACTGATGAGCTCTTCAGATAAGCTGTAATGGGGAATGGAAATGCGATGCGGTTTTTGCTGGGCCATACCGCCGCCTCCTTCCACGATGGTTTGCAACGCACCCATTATAGCATATTCTCCCGGCCAACGCACGCGCTTGAGAAACGAAAAAAACCGCGAAGGCATAACGCCTTCGCGGGAAAAACGGAATGCTTACACAGGCATGGTTTTTTCTTCGGCATTGAGGCGGGTGCTGTCCACCCCCAGCTGAGCGGCCTGACGGTACTGGAAATACTTGACGGCCACTTGCGGGAACAGCGCGTAGCTGAGCACATCCTCTTCCTGCTGATAGTACTCGCGGATTTCCTCGCGGTACTTGTCCAGCTCCGGCGGGATGTCATCGGCAGGACGGTAGGTGATAACCTTTTCGTCGCCGATGCACTTTTTGCGCACTTCCTCGTTAACCTTGGCAGGCAGCTTGCCGTATTCGCCGCGAAGCAGGCCTTTGGATTCCTTGGTGACCATCTTGTAGCGCTCGCCGCCCAGGATGTTCATCACGGCTTGGGTGCCCACGATTTGACTGGTGGGCGTCACCAGCGGCGGATAGCCGAAATCCTCGCGCACGCGCGGCACCTCGGCCAAAACGTCATAGTATTTGTCCATGGCGTTGGCCTGCTTGAGCTGTCCGATGAGGTTGGACAGCATGCCGCCGGGCACCTGGTAGAGCAGGGTGTTGGCGTCGGTGGACAGTACGCGCGCAGGATCGCGCCAGCCATCCTTGGTCAGCTCGTCGGCCACGCCGCGGAAGTAGGCGGCAATTTCCGTAAGCAGCTTGAGATCCAGGCCGGTGTCGTAAGGCGTTCCCTGAAGGGTCGCCACCATGGATTCCGTCGTGGGTTGTGAGGTGCCGTTGCCCAAGGGACTCAAGCACGTGTCAATCACGTCCACGCCGGCCTCCACAGCCTTGAGCAGCGTCATGGCGCCGGTGCCGGTGGTGTCGTGCGTGTGCAGCACGATGGGCAGGTCGGTCTCCGCCTTGAGGCGCTTTATCAGGCTGTAAGCGCTGTAGGGCAGGAGCAGGTTGGCCATGTCCTTGATGCAAATCAAGTCCGCGCCCATTTTGGCGATCTCCGCAGCCAAGCGGACAAAGTAGTCCTCCGTGTGAACGGGGCTAATGGTATAGCTCATGGCCACTTCCGCGGTTCCGCCGTATTTTTTGGTGGCTTTCACAGCGGTCTGCATGTTGCGCAAGTCGTTGAGGGCGTCAAAGCAGCGGATGATGTCAATGCCGTTCTCGATGCTTTTTTTGACGAAGAAATCCACCACGTCGTCCGCGTAGTGCTTGTAGCCCAAAATGTTCTGGCCGCGAAGGAGCATTTGCAGCTTGGTGTTGGGCAAGCCCTTGCGCAGCTTGCGCAGGCGCTCCCAAGGATCTTCGTTGAGGAAGCGCAGGCAGCTGTCAAACGTCGCGCCGCCCCAGCACTCCAGGGAATAGTAGCCCACGCGGTTGAGCTTTTCAAAGGCGGGCTCCATTTGGGAATACTTCATGCGCGTGGCGGCTTGGCTTTGCGGGCCGTCGCGCAGGATGGTATCGGTAATTCCGACCTTAGGCATAGGTTCCACCTCTCCTTGATACGATTAGCCGAACATGCTCAGCAGGATGCCGGCGGCGATGGCCGAGCCGATTACGCCCGCCACGTTGGGGCCCATGGCATGCATGAGCAGGAAGTTGCCGGGGTTGGCCTTCTGTCCTTCCACTTGGCTGACGCGGGCGGCCATGGGCACCGCGCTCACGCCGGCGGAGCCGATCAGCGGATTGATTTTGCCGCCGCTGAGCTTGTTAATCAGCTTGGCAAACAGCACGCCGCCCACGGTGCCAAAGCCAAAGGCAACTACGCCAACGACAATGATACCCAGGGTGCGCCATTGTAGGAAGGTGTCGGTGGTGGCCGTGGCGCCCACCGTGAGCCCCAGGAAAATGGTTACGATGTTCATCAGCTCGTTTTGCGCGGTCTTGCAAATGCGGTCCACCACGCCGCTTTCGCGGAAGAGATTGCCCAGCATCAGCGCGCCCACCAGCGGAGCGGCCGAGGGCAGCAAGAAGCTGACGATGATGGTCACGGCGATGGGGAAGAGAATCTTTTCACGCTTGCTCACGGGGCGCAGCTGCTCCATGACGATCTCGCGTTCCTTTTTGGTGGTCAGCGCGCGCATGATGGGCGGCTGAATAACTGGTACGAG
Organism: Candidatus Limiplasma stercoravium; assembly: GCA_018715175.1. GTDB lineage: Bacteria > Bacillota > Clostridia > Christensenellales > Aristaeellaceae > Limiplasma > Limiplasma stercoravium. Next base: position 5,422 of record DVME01000063.1, on the reverse strand, counting down.
AGCCATGTAGCTGTAGGCGGCCACGGCGATGGGGCCCAGCAGATGCGGGGCGAGCTTGCCGGTCAGGTAGATGGCCGTGGGGCCGTCAGCACCGCCGATGATTCCGGTCGAGGCCGCTTCCTGCGGGGTAAAGCCCATTAAGGTGTAGCAAATGATGAAGGTGATAAAGATGCCCAGCTGCGCAGCCGCGCCCAGCAAGAGGCTCTTGGGGTTGGCAATGAGCGGGCCGAAGTCCGTCATTGCGCCTACGCCCAGGAAAATCAGGCAGGGATAGATACCCAGCTTGACACCCAGGTAGAGGTAGTCCAACAGGCCGGGAGAAATGGTCTGGCCTGCCGTGGCCAACAGTTGCCCGGCTACGGAGAACACCTGTCCGTCGGTGCCCAGGTACGCGCCGGCGGAGCTGACGATGATGGGCACGCTTTGCGCAAACACGGAGCCGTCGGCGGCCACCAGCGCGCCGGCGGCGTCAAAGACCAGCCCGTCTTGCACGGTCTGCGTTATCGTGCCCAGCATGTTGCCCATCGCGTCCAGCACCGCGCCTTGCGCCGTCACAGTATACTGCATGGCGTTGACCAGGTCGGAGGACTGCATGAGCACCGAACCGCCAAACAAGCTCCAGTTGGTATGCCCGCCGGCAAACAGCTCCTCATGGTACATCTCAGCGCCGGGAAGGTTTGTCAGCAGCATGCCAAAGGCGATCGGCATGAGCAGCAACGGCTCGTACTTTTTGACGATGGCCAGGTAGATGAGCACACAGGCGATCACCAGCATGATGAGCGCCTTGGGGTTGGCAAATAGCTGCGCGATGCCCGAGGACGCGCAGAGATCCAGCAAACTCTGACCCACGTTCATGGTTTGAAATCAACTCGCTTTCTGTATCAAGTCGGGGCACAGGCGGTCGATATCAGCCAATGACGATGAGCGTTTCGCCGCTGTTGACGGAAGCGCCCTTGGAGGTGGCGATTTGTTTGACGGTGCCGTCGCAGGGGGACATGATTTCGTTTTCCATCTTCATGGCTTCCAAAATCAGAAGGATGTCGCCTTTTTTCACGCTGGCGCCTTCGGAAACGCGAAGCTCCAAAACGGTGCCGGGCATAGGAGCGGTAATCTTTTCACCGCCGGCTACAGGCGCGGGGGCCGCAGCGGGCGCGGGAGCAGGGGCCGCAGCGGGCGCGGCAGGCGCGGGGGCAGGCGCGGCAGCGGCGGGAATCACGGGAGCGGCGGGAATCACGGGAGCGGCGGAAGAAGCGGAAACCTCTTCCACGGAAACTTGGTAGGCGACGCCATTGACGGTGATGCTGAACTGACGCATAATAGAATCCTCCTTCAAACAACAAATCCATGAGGGGTCAATCAAAAGCGGCTGTAGGTCTGTTCTTCACGGCCTGCGCGATTCCACACGGGCGCGTTGGCGACGCGCTTGACATGGCGCACCACAAAGCCGGTTTCGCCTTGCCAGACGGCTGCCACGGCCGCCGTAATTGCGGCGACGACTTCGGCAGGAATGCCGGGTTCTGCCTGCGGCGCGGATGTTTGCACCGCTGATGCGACCGGTGCGACCGGTGCGACCGGTGCGACAGGCGCCACCGGCGCTGGGGCTTTCACGTTGGCGGACTTGCCGCGAATGATGCGGCTGAGCACGACGATGAAAGCGATCAAAATGCAAAGGCCTACAAACACCACCAAAAGGCCGATGCCCGTTACAGCCAGGCCAAACGAGAAGTTTTCCATTCAAACACCTTCCTTATGGCCTTACATGGGCAGGTTGCCATGCTTTTTGGGCGGATTGGAATCGCGTTTGGAGGCCAGCATTTCCAAGGCGGAGATGAGCAGCGCGCGCGTGCGGGCCGGGTCGATGATATCGTCCACCAGTCCGTCCGTCGCGGCGCGCAACGCGCCGGCCACTTCGTCCACATACTGTCCGGCATACTTGGCGCGGGCTTCCTCGGCGGAAAGGGCGAGATCGGCCTTGACCTTATCGGCATACAGCACGGCCACGGCCGCCTCCGGGGTCAGCGCGGAAATCACGGCGCCGGGCCAGGCATAGGTTACATCGGCGATGCCCTTGGCGCCCATGGCCACGTACGCCTGGCCGATGGCGTCGCCGGTGATGACGGCCAGCTTGGGCACGGTGGCTTCAGCGTAGGCGTACAGCAGCTGGCTTTGCGCTTTTAATAGCCAGCTTTGGCCGCTCACGGTGGGAATCTCCACGCCGCTGGTGTTGACGAGGCTGACAATGGGCAGGCCAAAGCAATCCAGCAGGCGCACAAACCGCGCGGCCTTTTGCAAGCCGCCGGCGGTCAACGCGCCGTTGGCGGACACCAGGCCGGCGCTGCGGCCGCCCAGACGGGTCAGCGCTACGCGCACGCAAGGCTCATACGCGGCGTAGAGCTCCATATAGCTGCCGCCGTCGGAAAGGGCGGCAAACAGAGCGTCCACATGGGAAGGATCAATCGGCGCCAGAAGGCGGCTCATGTCGTCGGTGTCAATGATTTCGCTGTCTTCGAGGTTGCTGGAGGGCAGATAGCCCAGCGCTTGCTTGACCAGCTCAAGCGCCTGATCCTCGGTAGCGGAGGTCAACGCGCAGGCGCCCGACTGCGCCGCCGTGTCCGCGCCGCCCAAGCGGGCCGCGTTGACCTCCGCGCCGTTGGCGGCGGCCAGCACCTGCGGGCCAAAGGCCATGAGCTCACCAGTTTTTTGAACCATCACAGTCAGGTCGGCCAGCTGCGAAATCAGCGCCGCGCCGCCGATGCACGGCCCCATGACCACGGCGAGAATGGGGCACACGCCGCTCATGCGCGCCAGCTCACGATAGATGTCGCCGTAGGCGCACAGGGCGCCCGCGCCTTCGTCGATGCGTACGCCGGCGCTGTCCATGAGCGCTACCACAGGCGCGCCAGTCTTGAGCGCGAGGGAGAGGAGTTTGAGGATTTTTTCGGCTTGCTGCTTGCCCATAGCGCCGCCGTGTACGGCATAGTCCTGCGCGAAGAGATACACGGGCCGCTGGCCGACGGTTGCGTAGCCGGTCACCACGCCCGCGCCGTCTCCGTCGCGGCTGAGCAGCGCGAACAGCTCCACAAAGCTGCCGGCGTCCGCGAGCCGGTTCACGCGCTCGCGCGCGGTCAGCTTGCCGGCCTCGCGCTGTTCTTTGAGGCGCTTTTCGCTTCCGCCCATCATGGCGTCACGAACCTTGAGCACCTTTTGAAGGTCTTGTGAGTTGTGCATTTCCGTTCTCCTTCCATGCGGTATGTGGTTGTAAGCCAGGGGCAGGTTTGTGAAAGACCAACTTGCTCCACATTCTTATACTTCTCGCTTTCCTTCCTTTTCTCCTGCCGGAATGATATTTTTTTGACGATTTTCGCACAAACCAAAACCACCCGGCGCGGAGGATTCCGGCCGGGTGGCGTAGTGCCGTTTAGCGCCGTAGATAACGGCTGAGCGGGTTTTGCAGATCGCTTGAAACCGGTGGCGCAGGCGCAGGCGCAAACAGGGCGGCAAGCTCGGCGTCGTCAGGCCGCCGCTGGGGTTGGGGACGCAGCATGCGCCGCACCATGCGGTGGTATTCCTTGGGCAGGGCGTCGGAAAGGGAAAAGCTTGCTCCGTCCAGCGCGGCCTCGTACAAATAGGCGTAGCGGCTGCGGTCAAAAGCGGGCAGTTCGCCCGTCCAAAGGCGGTGAATCAGCGCGCCGAAGGCGAAGGTGTCCACCCGTCCGTCCAGCGAACTGGGCTGCCCGGCCATGCGAAGAAAGGCCTCGGGCGCCAAATACACGGGATCCCCTTCCATGTCGCGGCCGCCGGGCGGCGGATCGTCCGACAATAGGCCGCTGTCCAGGTCGATCAGCCGCGCGCGGTAGCCGCCCGGCTTGCGGGTGAGCAGCACATGCTCAGGCTTGAGGTCGGCGTGAATCACGCCTTGCACATGCAGCCGCGCCAGGCACACGGCCAGCTGGTGAAGAATATCCCGCTTGTCTTCGTCCGAAAGGCCCCGCGCTTCCTCCGCCGAGACCGACAGAGGCGACATGGCCTCGCTGATGGCGTAGTATTTCCCGCCTACGCGAAAAAAGTCCACCACCGGCACCAGCGTATCTCCGATGACGCAGGAAATGGCCGCGTACAGCCGCCGTTTTTGGCGCTCGAAGGCCAAACAGCGCTCGCGCTGCCGCCTTCCCAGCGGCGTATCCTCGTTGACCGGGTAGACCGGCGAGAGGAATTCCTTGAGGAAATATCGCTCCAAGCCGCGCATGGCGATGCCCCAGCGCGCGCTGCCGCTGCCGGTTGTGCGCAGCGGCGTGGTCAGCCTATATTCGCCAATCCATTCGCTCATGGCGTCCTCCCTGGGACCAGTCGTAATCGGCCCGGTAGCGCTCCCAGCGCTCGCGGGCAAAGGCGCGGTCTTCCCGACGCCGCCGGACGGGGGTCACAAAGCCGCGTTTCAGCGCTTCCCGCCGGGGAAGCAGGACGGAGCGCGCCTCCTGAAAACTCAAGAATCCGCGCACGTCCGCGAGCACGGTGGCGTCGTCGCAGGCCAGGCGGCGCAGGGAAAGGCTCAGCGCGCGCTCGAACCCCTTCCAGCTTGCGGCGCGCTTGAGGCAGTCCAAAAGCAGCATCTCAAATTCCATGGGCGTAGGCGCACAGGCATAAGCGCCGTCCGTGGCGACGAGCGCCAGGCAGGGCAGCGTGGCGCGCAGGCGGCGCAGGCTGAGGCGCACGGGCTGCTCCGCGCTTAGAAAATTGCTTAACGGCGCATCGAGCGCCAGGCTTTCAAAGGCATCCGGCGCGCCGCGCAAATGGTCGGCGGTGCATTGATGCAGGCCGTTTGCGTCCAATAGGTAGCCCCGGCTGTCGCCCGCCCAGGCGAAGCACACCTCCCGCCAGGTGGCCGCTCCCTCGCTGACCAGCGCCAGGCATATCGTGGTGGGCAACGTGCGCCGCAGGCTTCCCACCACGCGAGAAGCGGAGGGGGGATGCGCCCGGGAAAAGGCGCGCAGGGCGCTGCCGAGCGCTTGTTCCAGCTCGGCTTTGAACGTTTCGCCCTGCTCGGCGTTTGAAGGAAGCGTCCACGGCGCGCTCGCCCAGGCGTCCGCCTGCTGCGCGGCGATCCGCGACGCCCAGTACGCGCCCGTGCGCCCTTGAAGCGCCTCGTACCGCGCCGCCCCCAGGCCGCCGCAACCGTCGCAAACGCAAAGCATGGCGCTTTCGCCGTCCAGACGCAAGGCAAAGCCGTCCTCACCGTCGCCGGGCAGGACGGCGGCGCACGCCTTTACAAGCCCTGTCTCTTCAACGCTTCTCATATGGTGTTGCAAACGGCGTCCAGCACCTGCCGATATTCCACGTCCAGCAGGCCCTCGCTGACCGTTTGCACATGGATCACCTGTCCCCATTCGGAGGAAATGCGGCTCCACGCGGGCGCGTCCGGCGC